>CAZNZI010000385.1:0-9573 GCA_964577475.1 uncultured Rhodospirillaceae bacterium | reverse complement strand
GGAGCGGGCGAAGGGATTCGAACCCTCGACCCCAACCTTGGCAAGGTTGTGCTCTACCCCTGAGCTACGCCCGCGTCGCGGCCGGACCTAAAGGGTAAACGGGGGTCCGGCAAAAGAGGTGCGGATGATACGCGAAGACGTTTTCATTGCAACAACGATCTTGGGCGGATCGAAAGGCGGCAATTCGTCTTAACGACGCCCCAAAATCCGGGGCAATGCCCGGCGGACGCCACAATCTTTCGGGTCCTGCGCGGAAAAATTTACCCAGCTCCGCCGCGTTGCAATTGTGACGCAGGCGCTGGCCCGCCATCGTTCTGCAATGCCCAGACTCTTTACAGCGCGGCCCGCGACTTGTCAGAATGAGACTCATCACAAGGGTCGCGGAAGACGATCCTCTGGCAAATGGTAAAGCGATGTGACCGTCCGCTCCATGGGGGCGCGGCGCGGCGGTTTTGACGATAGGGCCTGAGGGACAGCAGAGTCATGGCACGGCGCGAAGTGCAGCCGGGACAGAAGTTCCGGCAGACGGACACCTCCTCGATCTGGGAGGTGCTCGATCTGAAACGGGATGCCGAAGGCATTGCCCACGCCCGATTGGTTCGGGTGGGCGATATGACCGCGGCCAAAACGATTTCCGTCACGGCGTTGAGGGATCCGCGGCTCTACCGCCTTGCCGATTAGGTCGGCGGCGGATAAGGGCGGACTCCCGCAGCAGGGCGGGGGCGGACTGGCGGCTGCGCCGCGGCCACGTTTGGCGCGGCCCGGCACGTCAGGTCTTGCGTTTGTGCTTCTTGCCCGCCTTGACGCCTTTGGCGCCTCGGGCGGCGCCATCGGGATCGGTCACCCATTTCGGCGAGATGCCTAAAGCAACGGCGGCCTGCGCCTGAACCTGAGGGTCGAGCGGCGGCGGCGTTACCGCCACGCCGACCGACAGCGCATCGACCACCGTCTCGATCACGTGAACACGCGCCTGCCACTTGTGATTGCCGGCGATCGCATGCCACGGCGCATGGTCGGTCGAGGTATGCGCGAACATGTCCTCGATCGCGTCTTCGTAATCGTTGCGCCGCGCGCGATTGCGCAGATCCTCGGGTCCCAGTTTCCAACGCTTGTAAGGATTGCGCAGCCGTTCGATGAACCGTTTCAGCTGTTCCGCGTCGGTGATGTGCAGGAACAGTTTCACGATGCGCACGCCGTCTTCGGCCAGCATCTGTTCGAACTCGTTGATCTCGCGATAGGCGCGCTTCCACTCGCGCTTCCTGGCGAAGCCTTCGACGCGCTCGACCAGCACGCGGCCGTACCAGGACCGGTCGAACACGGCGATGGTGCCGGGCTCGGGCAGGCGCTGCCAGAAGCGAAACAGGTAGTGCCGGCCTTGCTCTTCGGGCTTGGGCGCGGCAATCGGCCAGACCTTGCAGCCGCGCGGATCGAGCCGTTCCGTCAGCCGGCGGATGGCCCCTCCCTTGCCGGCCGCATCCCAGCCCTCGAACACCAGGATCGCCCTGCGCTTCTCATGGTAATAGGCCTCCTGGACCCGCAGTATGGCCGTCTGCGCGTCTTTCAGCCGCTGCTCGTAAGCCTCCTTGCTGCCGAACCGTTCGCTCTGATCGAGCTTGGCGAGCCGGATCTTTTTGCCCCCCAGCTTATAAGGCCTGCCGCTTTTCCCATGGGTCATGGCTCTTCTCCGTTCCGAGGCGCCGTTAACCTTTCTTTTGCCCCTATCATGGTGTTGTGGCCGTAGCTAGGCGGGCGCGATACCCATCGGCTAGGGTCGATTTGGTCCTTCTCCCGTGCTTGCGGAGTGGAAGCGGACGCGCTAGGTTCCGCCCCCTCGACCGATCCAGGGCCTTCCTGGGGCGCGGTCCGGATGCCGACGTAGCTCAGCGGTAGAGCAACTGATTCGTAATCAGTAGGTCCGCGGTTCAAATCCGCGCGTCGGCACCAGCTCCCGTCATCCATTGTCCCCAGCACAGGCCCGCTGGCCGATCGGCCCCCTGCATCCACGACTATTGGGCGAGAATCGGCGCTGCGCACAACCAGCGACGCCGCATCCCCGCCGCATGGAAACGCCCATTTATCAGGCGTTGATGTTCTTTTTCGCGGCAACAACTTTGTTACGTAACGAAACGGTAATCGTCATTGACCGCTTCCCCTTCGCCGGTTCAAATGCGGACCATTCTTGCGTGACGGCGCCGGGTGGTCGGGGTGTCTGGCCGGTGGTCTTCCATGCAGAGCTTGCAAGTGCCGCGGGGGCGGCCCCTTGCATGGGAGAGAACCGGTGGAGTCGCTTCTTTTAACTCTCATCAGCTTCGGCGATAGCGCCATCGCCGTCGGCGTCTTGCTGAGCGGCACCGCGTTCCTGATCGTCACCCGCAGCTATAAAGCCGCTGCCATCCTGTTCCTCGCCGTTGTCGCGGCGGGTGGTGTGATTGGTACGCTCAAGACGCTTTTCATCGGCTGCGATCTCTATCTGAGCGACCTCGACATCCGTTTCCCCAGCGGCCATGCCGCACTGTCATCCGCGGGCCTCGGCACCGTTTGCGTCCTGCTCGTCAGCCGCATGGTGGGATGGCGGCGGGCCGCCGTAATCGCCCTCTTCGCGGCGGCCGAAGCGGTGATCGTCACGACGCTGGTGGCGATGGGCTTCCACACCTTCTACGAAGTCATCGTCGGCCTGCTGGTCGGCGGCGGCGCCGTGGCCGGTGCCTATTGGGCGACGCGCGCGACGGCGGCCGAGCCGATCAAGATAAAGGGCTTCCTGGCCTCGATCGCAACCGTCGTGGTGGCGATCCATGTGGCGCAGGTGCCCTCTCGCGATTTGGCCAGCATCCTGGCCATGGTGATGCATGAGCAGACATCGATCTGCCGCCCATCCGAGCGTGTCGCGGCATGGAATTTCCCCGACCGCTGGAGCCAGCAGGCGGCGGCCGGCTTGACCGACGAAGCAGCTCTGACGGTCGATGCGGATTATTCGTATGCGACCGGCGTTGCCCCTCCGGTCGAGAGCGACAACTAACGCCAAGACACAATCTCCAAGCGGTTCAACGGGCAACTCGGGCAAATCCATGGCCTGGGGTGCCTTAGTCACGCCCCAAAGTCGCGACCACAATCAACCTGCCAAAACCTATAAGGCGGACTGGAGGTTGTGATGGTCATCAACATGCTCCTGCTTCAACCGCTGATCGCTCTGATCGCCGGGATGCTGGTTCTGATTTTCCCTCGCGTCCTGAACTATGTGGTCGCGCTTTACCTGATCATCATCGGCGTCGCCGGCCTCCTGTCGCAGGTCGTCCAGACCAGCGCTTAGCCCGACCGGCTCGAATCCGATCCAGACCCCGCTCAGCGTGCGGGGCGCCGATTCGACTCAACCGACGCAGGGCCATACCATCCTGCGCATGAATGAGACCGCGATATCTCCGCTTCTCGCCGTCACCGGCATCACGAAGCGGTTCGGCCGCGTCCTGGCCTTGAGCGGCGTCAGTCTGGCTGTGGAAGCGGGCGAGGTTCTCGCACTGGCCGGCGACAACGGTGCGGGCAAGAGCACTCTGATCAAGATCATTGCGGGCGTATTCCAGCCCGACACCGGCGAGATCCGTTATGGCGGCCAACCGGTGCGGTTCGACAATCCACAGCAAGCCCGCGACGCCGGGATCGAGACGGTTCATCAAGACCTGGCGCTGGCCGACAATCTGGATATCGGCGCGAATGTCTTCCTGGGACGCGAGCCCAAAAAACGCCTGTTCGGTTTCCCTGTGATCGACCGCAAGGCAATGCAGGCCGACGCGCAGAAATCCCTATCCGCACTCGATATCGACATCCCGGGGATTGACCGTCCGGTGCGCCAGCTTTCCGGCGGCCAGCGGCAGGCGGTCGCCATCGGCCGGGCCATCCATTGGAATGCGAAGCTTCTGATGATGGACGAGCCGGTAGCGGCCCTGGCCCTCCGGGAACGGCGCAAGGTGATCGCGCTGATCGAAACGCTGAAAGCCGGCGGCACCGGCGTGATCTTCATTGCGCACGATCTGGACGACCTCTTCGCCGTGGCGGACCGCATCGTGGTCCTGCACCGCGGTGTTCTTTCCGCAGAACGCAAAATCGGAGACACCAGTCGTGACGAGATCGCGCGCCTGATCGTCAACGGCTAGAAAAAGGCGCGCACCGCGAGTTGCCCCTGGGTGTCGACGGCCCGCGGCGCCAGGCCTTCCTGCAAGCGCTGGATGCGCCAGCTTTCGATCCGGATCACCTCGCCCGTGACCCGCAGCCACTCCCATTGCCGCGGTCGCCAATTCAGCGCCAGAGTCAGCGCGTTGCCGTGTTCGCTGTATTTGGCCAGTCCCTGGCCTGACAGGTCTTGGGTGGCGAACAGGTCGGCACGGATCGCCGGCTGCCATTCACCGAGGGTCATCGCCGCCATCAGATATCCGGCCTGGAAGTCGACGACGCGGTTGAATGTGTCGCTGGCCGCGATCTGGGTGCTGCCGCTCATCACCTGTCCGAGCAATTCGAGACGGTCGAATTGCGTCTGTCCACCCAAACTCCAGAACTGGGTACGCCAGGCGTAGACGCCGTTGGGCGCTTCCGCCCGGGGATCAGCGTCGTTGTCGTAGCGCATCACCGTGAGGCGGCCCCATTCACGCGAGCGCCAGGTGAGATCGGCGTAATAGCCCGCGCGATTGTCGATCTCGAGGAACGGATCGTAGCGATAGGGCGTCGGGTCGCCGAGCCGGCGCGCCAGTGCGTCGGGCATCCTCACTTGGCTGCCGATGCCGTTGGTCAGATCGCCGAACGACCAGCCGCGGTCCATCAGGATCGTGCCGGCCGGATCGTTGGCGGCATAGACCGCGAGGCCCCCTTCGATCGTGTCGTCGTCGCCGCGCCATTCGATGCTGCCCTCGCTGCCGAAGGCGCGGAGTTCTTCGCCGACCCAGGAATTGATGGCGGAGGGCGTCAGGGTCCAGGGGCTGGTCCAGCCGATGCCCTGATTTTCTATTGAGACAGGCGGAAAGAATTCGCCGGCTTTGACCGCATAGCGCCAACGTGAGATCGAGACCGGGCGGTAGCGCAGATAGGCTTCGGCCAGATCGACTTCGGCGGAGTCCGACGAAGTGACCTGCACGTTGGCAAAAGCCGTCAGGTCCGGCGTCAATTGCGCATTGCCGACCAAGCCAGCCGCGCCGAAGCGCCCGTCCACGCCGCCGCCGCCGAAGCGGGTCTTGCCGAGCCCGCCATTGACCCAGCTGCGTTCGGTGGGTGGCGCGACCACGCGATAGTCGGCGTAGCCATGCAGCTCGAAATCGATATCGTCGGCCGCCAAAGCCGGCGCCGCCGCCGTGGCACACACAGCGGCCAGAACGGCGAAGCGGATCAAGCCGCTGCCTCCTCCGTGCGCGCCACGGGCCAGCGCGCAGCATTGGCGAACCGGTCGAAGTCTTGTGGTGCCAGCGCCTTGGCGATGTAGAAGCCCTGCGCGTGATCGCAGCCCACTTCGGCCAGATAATCGAAAGCCCGCCCGTCCTCGACGCCCTCTGCGGTGACGCGATAGCCCAGACGATGCCCGAGCTCGACGATCGAACGGACGATGGTCCGGTCCTCGAGATCGTCTGCCAGCTTGCGGATGAAGGTCTGGTCGATCTTCAGCTCGCGTACCGGCAGGCGGCGCAGATAGGAGAAGGACGACTGGCCGACGCCGAAATCGTCGATCGCCAGGTCGATGCCGCGGTCGGCCAAGCTCTTGAGCACCTGAATAGCCGCGTCGGGCTCGCCCATGACAGCGCTCTCGGTGATTTCCAGCATCAAGCGGTGGGACGGCAGACCGTGCAAGGCCAGAAGCACGTCGATGCGGCGCGGCAGATCGGGGTCGGCTAGATCGCGCGCCGAGACATTGACGGCGACCTTCATGGTCCAGCCCTTCTGCGCCCATTCGCGCCCTTGGGCCGCACCGGTGGCCAGGGCCCACCGCGTCAGCTTGCGGATGTTGCCGGTCTCCTCGGCGAGTCCGACGAAAGCATCAGGAGGGACTAGACCGCGCGTTGCGTGCTGCCAGCGCACCAGACCTTCGACCGCATCGATCTTGCGCGTGGCCAGATTAACTTTCGGCTGATAGTGCAGCCGCAGATGATCGCGCTCGATCGCGTGCAGGAGATCGCCCATCAGGGACAGCCGCTCGGGCCGGTGGGGATCGGTCTCGGGATCGTAGACCGCCACGGGATCTTCCGACCCTGTCGCCGCGAACAGCGCCACCTCGGCGCGCTGCATCAGGATGCTCGCCGAAGCGCCGTGCCGCGGATGGAGCGCAATCCCGGCGGCCGGCGCGATGTCGATCGCGAGATCGGCTTCGCGATAGGGTTCGCGCAACGTGTCGAGCAGATTGAAGGCGAGCGTGATGGCGTGGCTCTTCTCGACGCTCGACAGCCAGACCGAGAGGCCGGCATCGCCGATGCGCGCGACGCTGCCGGCGCCGGAAACCTTCTGCACCTGTTCGGCGGCGTGCCGGATGATGCGGTCGCTGAGGTCGTGGCCCATCGTCTTCACGATTTCGGGCAGGCGCGTGAGTCCGACGGCCAGCAGCGCGCCGTTCGATTGGCTGCCGATCGCCTGGGAGATCGCCGCCTCGGCGGCGAAGCGGTTGGGCAGGCCGGTGGCGATGTCGTGATCGGCCTGGAAGCGGATGCGGTCTTCGCGCTCGCCGATGGCTTGTGCCATTCTCGAGAATGCAGCGGACAACTGGCCGATTTCGTCTTCGCGCGGGATCGGATCGGCCGCGTGATATTCGCCCGCTTCGATGCGCCGCGCCGTCGCCGCCAGAGCCTCGATCGGGCGCGCCACGCCGCGGGCGATCAGGAGTGCACCGCCGAGACCCACGACCAGGCCGATCGCCAGAAGGATGGCCCAGGCGATCGCCACCGGCTTGTAGGGTTTGAGCGCGTCGTCAAGCGAGTAACCCAGCACGGCCGCGACCGACGACATCTTGGGCGTCGCCTCGGACACGTCGAGGGGCACGGCCAGCGCCACGTAATCGCGTCCGCCGACATCGACCATCGCCGGCTTTCCGGTCAGGCCATGGGCGCCCAACAGGGTCGTCGCCAATGGCACCGCGCCGCCCCCTTGCGCGATCACCGACCACCGCCCCTGGTCGGCGGCGACGAGCTCGATTGCCCTCGGCCCACCCGAGGTCCGCTGCATCCGTGCCAGCAATTGCGTATCGATCGGAATGCCGGCGGCGATGAAGCCGATCGGCACCGGCGCCAGGACGGGAACGACGATCACCCAATAGGCCATGCCGTCGAAGACTTCGACCGCGGCCGAGGGTCGCTGCAGCGCCTTGTCGATCAAGTCGGGGAACGGGAAAGGCTTGCCCTCGACGGTGGGGTCGGTGATGTCGGCTTCGACCTTGCGGTCGAGATCGACCAGCAGCATGCGATCGGCGCCGACGCGGCGGCCGTGATTGCGCAATGCTGAGATCACGGTACTGCGATCATGCTGCGCAATCGCGGCGCGCAGCGCGAAATCGAGCGACAGAACCTGAACGCTGTCGGCCACCCGGTCGGAGATGTCGTCGAGCTGGCGGACGAAGGCGGCCGCCGAGTCGGCCAATTGCTTTTCGCCCTGGCCGATCAGTTCGCGGCGCGTCACCTCGTATACGAGAATCGCCGTCAGCGCCTGGACGATGGCCAGGGTGATGACGAAAAAAACCGCGAGGCGAAGCCGGAAGCCCATGCGTCAGTACCGCATCCGCTCGTGATCCATGCGCTGACGCGGATCGGGCAGCAGCGACAGGGCAACCTCGTGCGCGCGGGGGCCGCCCGTGCCGGTCATCGCGATCGGCTGCACGACGTCCGTCTGGCCCGGCCGCAGCTGCGGGTGCCAGATGTGCAGCGCATAATTGCCGGCGGGCAAACCCGGGAAGGTGATCGTGCCGTCGGTCTTGGTCTGCGCCAGCAGGGGCGCATCGGACACGAAGAGATAGGCGATCATATTATCGTGGATGTTGCATCCGACCACGGCAACGCCGGTCTTGTCGATCTGCAAGGGCGCCGAACTCTCGCCGGGCGCCAGGACGAATTCGAACGCCTTCACCTTGGCGAAGGAATAGACGTGGTGCCGCGTGTCGTCGCTGTTGCGAAAGACGACCGAGTCACCGGGCCGCACGACCTGAACATAAGGAATGAACGTCTCGTCCTTCTGATCGATCACCCGCGTCTCGGGCTTGGTCGCTTCTGCCGGTGCGACACCATTTTGCGGGATCAATGTCAGAACCGAATCGGAAACCGGATGGCCCCCGCCATCGACGACCTTGACCACCAAATCCTCGGCATGGGCGGCCGGGATGACGGCAGCCACAGCAAGGGCCGTGAACAACCAAAGGATGCGCATCAAATCCCCCACGAGCAGCAGCACACAACCGTAGACAGCGGGCTCGCAGCCTTGACCGCTGTCCTGGATCGCGCTTTGCCCCCAATTGCGCAGGATGACCGCTCCGTTCCATCTTTGCCGATGAATTCGGATCGTCCGTCCGGCGGCGCTTCCCTCGGTCCACAAACCCATGGACCGCCTCACAATTTAGTCGAGGCGGCGCGCCAGTTCCAGGGCTGGGAACAGGGCAGAGTTTTATGGTTTTACGGCTTCAGCCCGGTTGCCATCTCAAAGCCGATGAGCGATTTACGCCAAATCGTCACATACGGGTAACCGCAGATGACGTATCCGGGCGTGGGAGTGGCGGGGTGCGGGGCGATGGCGCGCCCGGAGAGACTCGAACTCCCAACCCTCAGATTCGTAGTCTGATGCTCTATCCAATTGAGCTACGGGCGCATCGCCGCCAAGCGAAGGCGGGGAACATAACGAACCCCCTGCCCACGAGCAAGGCGCAATTGCGTAAAATTGGCCTAACATCGGCCACTATAAGAACATTTTCCCCTTGCTGGGGGGTAGGGTGGCGGCCAAAATAGGGGCCTGCCGCAATACATTCGGACAAACCGGACGAGACCCCAGCGTCATGAATAGATCGTTTTTTTCGCGCCTGCTCACTGCTCTGGCCGCCGCCCCACTGCTGGGCCTGACGGTCCTTGCCGGTCAAGCCTGTGCCGCCGACCAGGAAATCGCACCCCACGCATGGGGCCTTTGGACCCTGCCGCCGGCTTCGCCGATCATGGAGCGGATTACCGCCCTGCACGACGCGATCACGATCATCATCGCGATCATCACGATCGTGGTGTTCGCGCTGATGATTTACATCTTCGTCAAATTCAACGCCAAGGCGAACCCGAAGCCCTCGACCCGCACCCACAATACGATGCTGGAAGTGATTTGGACGATCATCCCGGTGATCATCCTGGTCGGCATCGCCTTCCCGTCCTTCAGCCTGCTTTATGCCGAGGACCACGCGCCCGATGCGAAGCTGACCCTCAAGGTCACCGGCCATCAGTGGTACTGGTCTTACGACTATCCGGATTACGGCGTGAAGTACGACTCCAATCTCAAGCAGGATGCCGATCTGAAAGAAAGCGAAGGTGACGTCCGCCTGCTGAGCGTCGACAATCCGATCGTCGTCCCGGTCGGCATCGATGTCCGTATCCA
>CAZNZI010000384.1:0-8034 GCA_964577475.1 uncultured Rhodospirillaceae bacterium | reverse complement strand
ACCCTCGGCGTCGATGGTGCCGAGATCGCCGGTATGCATCCACCCGGCCTTGTCCACGGCCTCGGCGGTCTTGGCCGCATCGTCCCAATAACCCAGCATCACCGAATAGCCGCGAGTGCAGAGCTCGCCAGCCTGGCCCGGCGGCAGGATGCGTCCTTCGGGGTCGACCGCTTTCACCTCCACATGGGGATGGATGCGCCCCACCGAGCCCACGCGGCGCTCCACTGGATCGTCGGCCGAGGTCTGGAAGCTGACCGGGCTGGTCTCGGTCATGCCGTAGCAGATCGTCACCTCGTTCATATGCATGTCGTCGATCGTGCGGCGCATGATCTCCACTGGGCAGGGCGAGCCCGCCATGATGCCGGTGCGCAAGCTGGAGAGATCGAACTTCTTGAAGTCCGCATGGTTGAGCTCGGCCACGAACATGGTCGGCACGCCATAGAGGCCGGTGCATTTCTCGGCCGCGACCGTCTCGAGCGACAGCAGCGGATCGAAGCCTTCTGACGGATAGACCATCGCCGAACCGTGGGTCACGCAGGCGAGATTGCCGAGCACCATGCCGAAGCAGTGGTAGAGCGGCACGGGGATGCAGATCTTGTCCTGGTCGGTCAGCTTCATCGTTTCGCCGATGAAGAAGCCGTTGTTGAGGATGTTGTGATGGCTGAGCGTTGCGCCCTTCGGCGCGCCCGTCGTGCCGCTGGTGAATTGGATGTTGATCGGGTCGTCGAATTGCAGCTTCGGCGCGAGCTCTTCGACCTGCTTCGCCGCCTCTGGCGTACCGGCCGACAACAGTTGATCGACGGTCAGATAGCCTGCCTTCGCGTCCTTGCCGATATGCACCAGCAGTTTCAGTTTCGGCGCGCGCTTGGCGGATAGCGCGTTAGGTTCACTCCTGGCGATCTCAGGCATCAACTCGCCCAGCATGCCGAGATAGTCGCTGGTCTTGAACTGGTCGGCGGTGATCAGCGCTTTGCAGCCGACTTTGTTCAGCGCGTATTCCAATTCGACCAGGCGATAGGCCGGGTTGATGTTGACCAGGATCAACCCGGCCTTGGCGGTGGCGAACTGCGTGATCACCCATTCGCTGTTGTTGGGCGACCAGATGCCGACGCGGTCGCCGGGTTCGAGGCCCAGCGCCAGAAGACCGGCCGCGCAGGCATCGACCTTCGTCTTCAGGTCGGCATAGGTCCAGCGCACATTCTGATGGCGCACGATCAGCGCGGGGCGGTCGGCCCAGCGTGCGGCGGCCTTGTCGAAATGCACGCCCAGCGTCTCGCCGATCAGCGTCGTGCTGCTGGTGCCGTGAACGTAACTCTGCGTCAGCTTGTCCATCGAGTCCTCCCCGGACACGGCAATTTTCCGCCGCGCCGTTTATTTGAAAAGGAAAATACTATGATCGGCCGATCAAGGCTATGCTTCTCGTAGGACCTGCCGCATCGTAAATCCCGGCTGCGGCCGTCGCTACAGCATCTTCGCGGTCTTGATCCAATGCTGCGGCGCGGCAGCGACCACGTCGCGGATATCCTTCGGACTCTGATAATTCTCGAGGTCGCGCCCGATCAGGGCGGCGGCGGCAAAGCGGGTCATCTGGCCCTGGACATAGCGGATATTGACGTCACCCCACTCGCCCTCGCCATGGGGGCCGCGAACGCCCAGGATCATTTTGTGACCCGTGGCGCGGCGGAAGCATTCGAAGGTGCCTTCCAGACTCTCCGAGAAATCCCAGAGCCCGCGCGCGATAAAGACGGCCGGCCATTTGGGAATGCCGGCCAGGATTTCGCTTGAGGTGAACATCTGCACATTGAATTCGACCCGCCGCGCCGCTTCGATCAGCGAATCATCGGACGAGCGGTAACCGAGCCCTGCGCCGAACGGTGAGAGCAGCAGAGCCGCCTTGACGTTGTAGCCATAGGGGCCGCGTTTCGCCGGATCGGGTCGGTCGAAATCGCAACCGCCGAAGATATTCTTCTGCATGGCCCAGCAGGCGACCATGCAGCCTTGTGACGGGCCGCCGACGACGACCGGGATTTCTCTCGCGCCGCGCCCGCCCAACAATTTGCCGGCAGCGGCCCTGCCTTCGAGCAGGGTGCCGTCGGGCATCTGGATGCGTGCGCCGATCCCGGTCTCCAGTGCGTCGAGGGCCCGGAACAGGTCTTCGCCCTGTTCGTTGCAATTGCTGTCGCTGGCCCCGCCGGAAATGCCATGGCCACGCTTATCGAGTGTCAGCACATCGAAGCCAGCCTGGACGAAGGCCAGGAGATAACTGCGCCAGGTGCGGATGCCGCCGCTTTCGCTACGCCGGTCTTCGTTGGGATAGCTCTTCTGCAGCCACGCCTTGATCCGTCCATCCCAATAACAGGCTTCGTCGTCGGGATGGTGAATCGCGGTGGTCTCGATGTTGCGGCCGCTGACCAGGATCGCCAGCGCCTTCACCCTGCCGCCTTTGCCGTCGGGAATGCCGTCGCCGGCGATATGCCAGCCGCGCAGTTTGATCGGATCGCGCAGCCCCATATGGATGATCTCGTGCGGCTCGCGCGGCACCGTCACCTCGACGATGCTGGTGCGGCCGTCGATCGCGGCAACGCCCTCGTTCCACGGCGCGGCGGCGAAGAAGCCGGGGCGGCGGACGGCGCCCAGATCGACATATTCGGCATGCGGATCGATCAGCCCGCGCGGGTCGATGCTGCCCGTGCCGCGGAACTCGTGAGGAATCTGGAGGTTCATCACCGCGGCAATGACGCGCGCTTTGGTTGCCGGATCCCTCTTGGCTTCGACCCAGCGCGCCTTGATCGCGGCATCGGTGAAGTGATCGACGAAGAAGTCGCCCTTGAAGTCCACGGGCGCGAACTGCGCCATCGGTGTGAAGGGCACCAGCTCGCCATTGATGCGGTAGGCCGGGAAGTCGGCATTCTGGTCCCAGCCGGCAAGCACCATCCCGTCCGGCTTCGGCACGCCGGGCGACACCATCGGCCCGTTCGCATCGAAGGGGAACAGGCGCACCCGGCGCATTCCCTCTTCCCAATCAAGCTCTGCCACGTTCCGCTCCCGTCGCGGCTTAGAGTGTGCCGGTGCCGTCTTCTTCGAACAGCGCCAGATCAGCTTCGATCTCTTCGGTCTGTTTGCCGCCGGCCATCAGGTTCAGCACGTCGTCGCGGGTCTTCTCGCCGCGCTTGAAGGCCGCGCTGACCATGCCGTGATTGAGCACGACGAAATGGTCGCCGACAAGCATCGCGTGGCGCGCATTGTGGGTGATGAAGACGACGCCGATGCCGCGCTTGGCGGCAGCGCGCATCAGGGTCAATACCTTCGCCGCCTCCTTGACGCCGAGCGCGGAGGTCGGCTCGTCCAGGATCAACACGCGCGCGCCGAAATACATGGCCCGCGCGATCGCCACCACCTGCCGTTCGCCGCCCGACAGCGTGCCGACCAGTTGGTCGCCGCGCGTCACCCGCGTCAGGCCGAAGCTGCGGATCTGTTCCAGCGCGATCTTCTCGGCGGTCGCGATATCGAATCCCTTGAAAGGACCCCACCCCGTGGTCGGCTCGGCGCCGAGGAAGAAATTGCGCGCCACCGTCATCAGCGGAATCGTACCAACCTCCTGATGCACCGTCGCAATGCCAAGGCCGCGGGCTTCGCGCGGACTGGCAAGGGCCGTGGGCATCCCATCGACAAGAACCTCGCCCGCACTCGGCGGATGAAAGCCCGACAGGATTTTGATCAGGGTCGATTTGCCTGCGCCGTTGTCGCCCAGTAGGCAGAGCACCGATCCGGCCTGGACGGAAATCGACACGTCGTTCAGCGCCTGAATGCCGGCGAAGGCTTTCGACACGCGGCGCAGTTCGATCAGCGGGGTGGGTGCGTTCATCGTCGTCACCGGGCCGCGAAGGCGAGGCGGCGGAAATAGCTGTTGGCTAACACCGCGGCCAGCAGCAGACCGCCCAGGATCAGCAGCAGCCAATCGGTATTCCAGCCCGTGTAGAAAATGCCGACGCTGATGATCCCGAAGATCATCGAGCCGAGGAACAGGCCCAACGGCGACCCATAGCCGCCGCCCAGCAGCACGCCGCCGATCACGGCGACGATCGGCGCCTGGAAGACATAGCCCTGGCCGTTGACGGCATTGCCCGAGTGGAATTCGATCGCCTGGATCGCGCCGACGAAGGTGGCGGTCATCGAGGTGACGACGAACAGCACCACTTTGACAAGCGATGTCGGCACGCCGGCACCGCGCGCCGCGATCAGGTTGCCGCCGGTCGCATAGATCCAATTGCCGAAGGGCGTGCGCGACAGTACGCGCATCGCGATCAGGGTCAGGCCGATCCACCAGAGGATCGCGATATTGGCCTGGCCCCATTGGGCGGCGAAGACGAAATCGATGCTGGGCGAGCCCGTCATCGAGGACGACGTGGTATTGGTCAGCAGCCGCGACAGGCCGAGCGAGGCGCCCACCACGCCGTAATTGGTGGCCAGCGTGACGATGAAGGAGGGCAGTCCCGTGCGCACCACGATCAGCCCGTTGACCAGGCCCACCAGCGCGCCGAAGACGAAGACCAGCGCCAGCATCAGCCATGGGTTGATGTCGTAATGCGCCGTGCCGACCGCCAGCGCGATCGAGGTCGCGCCGATCACCGAGCCGATCGAGAGATCGAATTCACCCGCGATCATCAGGATGCCGACGGCCAGCGCCATGATCCCGAGTTCCGCCGATGTGTCGAGCCAGGCGGCCGTACCGTTGAGCGAAACGAAGTCGGCGTGCCAGGCCATGACGGCGAAGAAGAGATAGACGATGACCGCGGCGAAAAAGGCGCCCGCCTCGGGCCGGTGGGTCAACCGCCGCAGCGAAAGGCGCGGCGCGGCGGAGAGGGGAGTGCGATCGCTCATCGGGTCATCGACATGAAAAATTGAAAATACGAACGGCGCGGACGGGTCTGGCGGCGCGGAGCCGCCAGACCCTCATCACGTCACTCGGTGCCGCGATAGCCGGCGTATTCCTTGTTGATGTCCATGATGTGCTGGGCGTCCTTCTGGAAGACGAAATGCGGCCCGGCCATCACGGGTGCCGCCGGCAGCATGTCGAACTTGGCTTTCTGATAGGCCATGATCAGGCCGAAATAGCCGTCGAGATAGCCCTGCAGATCGACGTCGAACAGCACCTTGCCGTCGCGCACCAGTTCCAGCACTTTCTTCGACAGCGTGAGCCCGCCGATCTTGAAATTGGCGGAGCGCTTCAGGTCTTCGACGGCTTTCACCGACAGGACGACTTGGTTCGGCCCCAGCGCGTAGATGGCATCGATCGCTGGATCGGCCTGCAGCGCGCCCTTGATCGCCTGAAGGTTGGCTTGCTCGTTCTGAATGTCGGGCAGCGGGATGGTCAGCATCTTGGCATCGGCGCCGCCGGCCTTCATCGCATCGATATAGCCTTTGCACATCGATTCGAGGTTCGGATTGCCCGCCACGTGATCGACGCACAACCCGTGCTTGGCGCCGGCCTTGGCTTCGATCGCGCCGGCCTGCGTGCCCACCGCCTTGGTGTCGTAGCCGATATAGGCGAGCCCGCCGACTTCGCGCCACGTGTCGTAGCCGCCATCCATGATGATGACGGGGATACCCGAGTCGGCCGCCTTCTTGATCTGCGGTCCCATCGAATCGGGGAAGAAGTTGGACACGACCAGCACGTCGGGCTTGCGTGCCGCGGCCTGCTGCACGAGGCGCGTCAGGTCGGCCTGCACGTTGTTGAAATCCTGGATCGTCGAATACTGATATTCGATCCCCAGCGCCTTGGCCGCGTCGTCGGCACCCTTCTTGAGCGGACCGAAGAACGGCTCGGCCAGCGGACCCGAGACGACGATGATGGTCGGTTCCTTCGCCTGCGCGGGCACAGCCAGCGCGGCAACGGCGCCGATACCGATGGCGGCACCGGCGGCCAATGCGCCGAGGCGCCGTTTCCATCCCGCCATAGCGGCTTGCGCGCGGTCGCCCTCGCGCCCTAAGACTTGATGCATGTGGTCCTCCACTCCGTTAGGCCCAGCCAGGTGGCCAAGGCCGATGTCTCCCCCGTGCCGCATGGCGCGGCAATATCTCATGGTGATTCAATGAGTTGATATATAATTTCACCAGAGATATTATGATTTCATATATGATACGTTATTGATCCTGTCAATCAGCGCGTGGTGACGTGGCCGTGTCGAAGCTCCCCAAAGCCCCGCGAAAAGCGGCCCAGATCGTTGAACTCGCCGATGAAACGGGTGAGGGCGCCGATGCGCCGCGCTATGTCGCGCCGGCGGTCGAGAAGGGGCTCGATGTCCTCGAATTGCTGGCCGGGTCGATTGCGGCGATGAACCAGCGGCAGATTGCCGAGGCGCTGGGCCGCTCGGTGCCCGAGGTCTATCGCGTGCTCGCCTCGCTCGAACGGCGCGGCTATATCGCGCGCGGCCCCGACGAAACCTATCGGCTGACCATGAAGCTGCATGCGCTGGCGATGGCCTATCCGCCGGTCGCGCGGCTGGCCGACGCGGCGACTCCGATCATCAAGCAGCTTGCCGCCGAGACGATGCAGTCGTTCCACATGAGCGTGCTGGACGGTCCGGAAATCCAGGCGATTCTGCATATCGACAGCCCGGCCCCGGTGGGATTTCGCGTCCGCGTCGGCGGCCGCAGCTCGGCGTTGCGCAACGCTTCGGGCCGCGTGCTGCTGGCCTTCCAATCCGACGCGATGCGCGATTGGATTTTGCCGCGCGTGGCGGCGCCGGAACCCAACGGCGATCTCTGGCGCAAGCTCGCGGAGCGCCTGCCGGTCATCCGCGCGGCGGGCTACGAATATGTGGCCGAAGACACGCTGCGTGGCGTGACCGATGTCAGCTTCCCCATCGTCGGCGCCGATGGCATCGCGCTGGCGGCGCTGACCATGCCGTTCATGACCGTGCTCGGCCAGCCGGTGCCGCTCGAAAAGGCATCGGAACTGGCTTTCCAGGCGGCGCAGGCCATCTCTGCCGCGATCGGCGGTTCACTGACGGCGCCGCGTTTCCCTCTCGCCGATCCCGCGAAGCTCTGACGCTTTTCACAATAAACTAACAATTGTTCGTTTAATTTCGATCCGCTAGACTGGTCCTACGCTTTCCGAGGACACAGCGGAGTACCCCGCCGATGGCCTGCAATCAGTTCCCCCACCACGATTTCGACCTCGGCGAAGAGGTCGATATGCTGCGTGATTCGGTGCGCGCCTTCAGCGACGCCAAGATCGCGCCGCGCGCCGCCGAGATCGACCGCACCGATACCTTCCCGCGCGATCTGTGGACGGGCCTGGGCGAACTGGGGCTGCACGGCATCACGGTGGAGGAAGAATACGGCGGCGCCCATATGGGCTATCTCGCCCATGTGGTGGCGATGGAAGAGGTCAGCCGTGGCTCGGCCTCGGTCGGCCTCTCCTACGGCGCGCACTCCAATCTCTGCGTCAATCAGATCCGCCGCAACGGCAGCGCCGCGCAGAAGAAAAAATATCTGCCCAAGCTGATCACGGGCGAGCATGTCGGCGGTCTCGCCATGAGCGAGCCGGGTGCGGGTTCCGACGTGGTCAGCATGCGCACCAAGGCGGAGAAAAAGGGCGACCGCTACGTCCTCAACGGCACCAAATTCTGGATCACCAACGGTTCCGAGGCCGAAGTGCTGGTGGTCTACGCCAAGACCGATGCCGCCGCCGGCTCGAAAGGCATCTCCGCCTTCCTGATCGAGAAGGGAATGAAGGGCTTCACGGTGGCGCAGAAGCTCGACAAGCTCGGCATGCGCGGCTCGCCGACGGCGGAACTGGTGTTCCAGGATTGCGAAGTGCCCGAGGAGAACCTACTCGGACGGCTGCATGGCGGCGTGGCGGTGCTGATGAGCGGCCTCGATTACGAACGCGCGGTGCTGGCCGGCGGGCCGCTCGGCATCATGCAGGCGGCGCTCGACATCACGCTGCCCTATGTGCACGAGCGCAAACAGTTCGGCAAAGCGATCGGCGAATTCCAGCTGATGCAGGGTAAGCTCGCCGACATGTAC
>CAZNZI010000383.1:0-1848 GCA_964577475.1 uncultured Rhodospirillaceae bacterium | reverse complement strand
CGGGCTCAATCGTGCTGATGGGCAATACTCATCGCCCCTTCGTGAGGGAAAGCAATGGTGCGCGGTTTATCAATGTCGGCTCCTGCGGCTTGCCTCGAGATGCAGGTTCCTTGGGAGCAGCCTGTCTGCTCGATGACGAGTCGGGTGCCGCGCGGATTATCCGGTTCGACATCGCTGCTGCGAGTGCCGCCGCGCTAAAGCGCTGCGGTTCCGTTCATCCTTCGGTCGCCGCCATCTATCAACGGCCAACGCCACCCGATGTGGTTGGAGAGATTCATGTCTAATAAGCCCCTACCTGTGATGGTGACTGCGATCGGCGGCGGAGGGCATGGCGAACAGATTCTCAAGGCGTTGCGCCTTGCCGGGGCAGACCGGTATTGGATCGTTGGTGGTGACGCATCGGCCAATTGTCCGCAATTTGATCTGGTTCACCAACCGGTTGTCCTGCCCAGAGCCAGCCATCCCGAATACATGGATGCCCTCTTGGCCGTGTGTCGGCGTTTCGAGGTGCGAGCCTTGTTTCACGGCTGCGAGCCGGAATTGATGATGTTCAGCCGGCATCGCGAGAAGATCGCTGCAGCAGGCATTTTCCTGCCTATCAATCCCCCCGATGTCATCGATACGTGCATGGACAAATTTAAGACCGTCAGCTTTCTGTCGGACCACGGCTTTCAGCCCCCGTGGTCGGCCGTATTCAGCGCGAAGGAGGCTATCTCGGGCGTGCCTGGGTACCCCATTGTCGTGAAGCCTCTGCGCGGCGGTGGCGGGTCGCGTGATTGCTTCATCGCGCAGAATGATCGTCAGCTCGAAATCCTTGCCGAATATCTTGACGTCGTGAACGAACCGTTCCTGCTTCAGGAATATGTGGGAACACCGCAAGACGAGTATACGGTCGGGGTGTTGCACGATATGGATGGCAACTTCATCAATTCGATCGCGGTGCGGCGCCTGGTTGCCGGCGCACTCAATATGCGGCTGTCGATTCGCAACAAAACCAATCGCAAAGACCTCGGCGACTATCTGGTCGTTAGCTCCGGAGTGAGCCATGGCAGGATCGACGATTACCCCGAAGTCAGGACGCAGTGCGAACAGATCGCCGCCGCCATCGGCGCACGCGGGGCCGTCAACATTCAGTGCCGCTTTGTCGACGGCAAGGTCAAAGTTTTCGAGATCAATCCTCGTTTTTCCGGCACAACGTCATTGCGCGCGATGGTCGGCTACAACGAGCCAGACGTCCTGGTGAGACGGCACGTGCATAACGAATCCATCGAAACGCGATTCGGCTATCGCAGCGGCCTCATCTTGAGATCACTTAGGGAAACGTTTGTTGACGAACACAAGCGCGTTTTGAGTTGGACCGATTTGCCGTTGGCAAGCCAGCTGGCACACTGAACTCGATTTCGGGCCGATTGATCCAATGACGGCATATTCCCATCCCAGAAATCCGGAAAATCCGCTTCGCGGCCCCATATTGGTAACCGGCTCGACGGGTTTGGTTGGCCAGGGCGTTGTCAGGCATCTCGTCTCATCAGGCGCCGAGGTCTTAAGCCTCGCGCGTTCCGAAAGCACCCAGGCCAGGATGTTCAAGGTCGATCTCGCCAGAGTCGACGCAGAAGATCTTGTTCGGCTCATCTCTCCCGAACCCAAGGCCATCATTCACGTCGCCGCAGCGGTTCCTACGCGGGCAGAGATACCGGACAGCGAAAAGAACGCGGCCGATACTCTTGTGATGACCAAGACCATCATCCGGGCTGCGGAACGATGGAAGGCTCATGTCGTCCACATATCAAGTTGCGGGCTATACGACAGAGAAGATCGCCGATCGAAGACGGAGACCGCGGCGGTCGT
>CAZNZI010000382.1:0-2354 GCA_964577475.1 uncultured Rhodospirillaceae bacterium | reverse complement strand
CCCTCACCCTGTCCCTCTCCAGCAAGGGGAGAGGGGAGGCACACAACCAACTCCCTCTCCCCGCGCGGGAGAGGGTTGGGGTGAGGGGGGCGTTTTGCTAGTGCAGCCGTGGCCCCTTCAGGAAGCGCGTGCGGTCCGACGAGGTGACCGCCGTGTCGATGGTCGCCCGGGCGCGGGAGAGTTTCAGCGGGATCACCGTACCGGCCGAGCCGCGCGCCCAGATGTTGCGCCAGAGCGCGATCAGGTCGTTCACCTCGACATCGCCCACTGACACGATGCGGTCGCCGGGCCGGATGCCGGCCTTGTCGGCGGGGCCGCCGGGCGAGGTGCGCTGGACGAAGACATGGCCTTCGTTCTCGGCGCAATAGACGCCCAGCCATGGCCGCGGCGGGGCCGAGGAGCGGCCCTGCGACAGAAGTTCGTCCATGATCGGCGTCAGCAATTCCACCGGCACGACCATATTGAGATCGATCTGTTCGCCATCGGGTGCGCTCTGCTGCACCACCAGCGAACCGATACCGAGCAGCTTGCCGTCCTGGCCGATCAAGGCGCCGCCGCCCCAGAAGGGATGGGCGGGGCCGGTAAAGAAGGGCCGGTCGACCAGATATTCCCAATAGCCGGCAAAGGGACGGCGCCCGATCACCTGCACCTGGACCGCATGGGCACGGCCGCCGGCGCCGGCGAACAACGCTTCGGCGCCCGGCTCGATCGCGGACGAATCGCCCAGCTCGAACGCCGGCAGGTCGAGCCGCCCCAGGGCCTGCACCAGGGCGAAGCCGGTCGGCTGATCCACCGCCAGCACATGGCCCTGTACCACGCCGGCCGCCGTGGTCAGCCAGATCGTCTCGGCCTCGGTGACCAGATAGCCGATGGTCAGCACGAGGCCCTTCCGGCCGATCATCACACCGTTGCCGGCACGCTCGGTGCCCAGCAGCGGCGCGGTAAAAGCGTCGGAGGGAACGGTGCTCTTGATCGCAACCACCGCGCGCAGCATGCCGTCGAGATCGAAGTCGTAGCGCTCGGGCTGCGGCTGAAGGCGGTCGGGAATCTTCCAATCGGGCTCTGCCATTCCCCAACTTTGCCGCAGGGAAGGCATAAGATGCAATCGCGGTTGCGGAATGCTAGACTATTGCCGCATTCGGGACAGGGAAGTCCGGTCACTCCGGCGCTGCCCCCGCAACTGTGACGGGTTGTTCGCGGCATAGGCCACTGGCTCGGTCAGCGAGTCGGGAAGGCGCGGCGAGACAAGAGACCCCGAGCCAGGAGACCTCCCCGAACGCGCCTGGCTTTTCCATCCTCGGAGGGAGGATCGCGTGCCCGATGCCGCTGCCACTTCCGTGGCACAGTCCGATGCTTTCGCCGCCAAGGGGCTTGCGCCGCTGACACTGGTGCTGGGCGGGGCGCGCTCCGGCAAAAGCACCTATGCCGAAGGGTTGCTCGCCCGCCATCCGGCGCCCATCTACATCGCGACCGGCGAGGCGGGCGACGGCGAGATGGACGAGCGCATCCGGCTGCACCGCGCACGCCGGGGTGTGACATGGCGCACGGTGGAGGCGCCGCTCGATCTCGCGGGCGCTTTGCAGATCGAAGCCATCCCCGGCCGCGCGCTGCTGGTCGATTGCCTGACGCTGTGGGTCTCGAACCTGATGGGCGCCGGGCGCGATGTGGAACGCGAAGGCGACCATCTGATCGCGGCGCTGGCCGGATTGCGCGCGCCCGTGGTGTTCGTGTCGAACGAGGTGGGGCTGGGCATCGTGCCCGACAACGCGCTGGCACGGCGCTTCCGCGACGAGGCCGGCCGGCTCAACCAGAAAATCGCGGCGGCCTGCCAGCGCGTGGTGTTCGTGGCGGCGGGCTTGCCGCTGGTGATGAAGGATCAAAGCGAATGACAAAAATCCCCGCCACGGTGGTGAGCGGCTTTCTCGGCGCCGGCAAGACCACACTGGTGCGCCATCTGCTGGAGAACGCGAACGGCAAGCGCATCGCGCTGATCGTCAACGAATTCGGCGACCAGGGTGTCGACGGCTCGCTGCTCGAAGCCTGCGATCTGCCCGGCTGTGGGCCCGAAGACATCGTCGAGCTCGCGAATGGCTGCCTCTGCTGCACCGTGGCCGATGAGTTCCTCCCCACGATGGAAAAGCTGCTCGACCGCCCGCTGCCGCCCGAGCATATCCTGATCGAAACCTCGGGCCTCGCGCTACCCAAACCGCTGGTGAAGGCGTTCGACTGGCCGACCATGCGCCCGCGCGTGACCGTCGATGGCGTCGTGGTGGTGGTCGATGCGCCCGCTTTCGCGGCGGGCACCTTCGCGTCCACACCGGAACAAATGGCACGGCCCGATCACGATAATCCGC
>CAZNZI010000381.1:0-2878 GCA_964577475.1 uncultured Rhodospirillaceae bacterium | reverse complement strand
CGCGCCAAAGCACTTCTCGGCTCCGATCGTCGTACCGAGCACGTCGAGATTCGAAATCTCCGGCTCGACGCCCATGAAGGTCTTCGGGAAGTTGCCGCAATGGGTGCAGACGCATTTATTCGGCGCCTTGCCGAAGTTATTGTTCCAGTCGAGCAGTGCCGGCGGCGCACCGGAAGCCAGCGCCAGCGCGTACATCGAGATTGCGCCGGACACGTCGACCTCGCAGGCGCTGGGCATCAGATGCTCGCCCATCATGCTCATGGTGAGACAGGTGGCGCAGCCGAAATTATCCTGGACGCTGGTCCAGCACTGGATGGCGCTGGCGTCGCATTCGTTCTCTTCGATCCAACGATTGACGGCGATCGAGAGCTTGGCTTGCTTGATGATATTCTCGCGTTTGATATGGGCCGGGATGCGCCCGTATTTCTCGATCTCGCCCATTTTGTGCTTGAGTTCAGGCGCGCTGTCGGCGACGCCGGTGGCTGCGGCGAGAATTTCCGAGAGGTCGACGGTGACGACGGTGATCCCCGAAGCCTGGAAGATCTTTTCGCTGAACCGCACGGTTTGGAATTCGCCTGTACGCGCGCCGATGCAGCCGATCCGTGCCTGACGGAGGCCGCGCACCGTGCGACACACGCCGGCAAACCGCTTCAAATCCTGCCTGAACGTCTCGCTGGCGATGTCGCAGGTGTGAAGCTCCGTATCGGTGAACTGGATGCCATACTGGTAGAGGTTGTTGCAGACCGAGAGCTTGCCGCAGAAGGCATCACGCCGGCCCTTCAGATCTTCCTTTCCGATCTCATCGTCACAGGCTTGGACCAGAACCGGCACATTGAGCTGCGATTGGCGGATTGTCTCGACGATCGCGATCTCATTGCCGAAATTGGGCAGCGATACGATGATGCCGTCGATCTCGTCGCGCTTGTCGCGGAACAGCTTCACGTATTTCTGTACGTCGCTTTTGGTCTCGACGGTACCGTTGAGGGTCTCGGACAAGGGGAGGATGTGATAGCCGATCCCGAGCCCGTCGAGTTGGACCAGCAGATCGCGCCGCGCGCCCAGCGCCAACTCGCCGTTGAAGAACTCACGGCTGCCGATGATCAAACCGAAATTGACCTTCCTGTCGATCGACTTCATGGCTGTCTCCAACTCAAATTGTTACCGGCCCGTCCAGGCCTGTTATCCCATTTGGGCCTGCAGCGCGATCCGGCGCTGCATCTGCCGTTGCATTTGATCCAGTACGACCGCAGCGATAATGACTGCACCTTTGATCACCATCTGCCAGAACGAACTGACGCCCAGCATGACCAGACCGTCGCTCAGTACACCAATCACAAAAGCGCCGACGATCGTGCCGCCGACAGTGCCGCGCCCCCCCGCCAGCGATGTGCCACCCAGCACGGCGGCGGCGATCGCGTTCAACTCGAAGCTTTCACCCATGGCCGGATGGGACGCCACCAGCTCCGACGAGACCTCGAGACCAGCGAAAGCCGCACAGAGGCCGGAGATAACATAAACCAGAATCTTGACGCGATCGACGCGGATGCCCGACAGGATCGTCGCCCGTTCGTTACCGCCGATCGCGTAGACTTGGCGGCCGAACGGCGTCCGGCCCGCCACATAGGCGGCGACTCCCCCGATCACCGCCAGCGCCCAGATGGAAAAGGGAATGCCGAGGATGGAGCCGGCCCCAATGAACGGATAGCCCGTGTTGTCGAGTTCGGCACGGCCGACCAGATTCGGGAATGTCGCGCCGTCGGAAATCAGCAATGCCGCCCCGCGCGCGATGTAGAGCGTGCCGAGTGTAGCGATGAAAGGAGCCACTTTGAACCGCGTCACCAGCACGCCGTTGATCAGCCCGACCAGGCAACCGACGGCCAGCGTGATCAGGCAGGTCTCGAAGACATTCGGATAGATCGTCAGATGCAGCGCGTCGATGCGCAATCCCTGCCCGATCAGGCCGCCGCCCACCATGCCGCACAGGCCCACGATCGAGCCCACCGACAGATCGATGCCCGCGGTCAAAATGACATAGGTCATACCGATGGCGAGATACGCATTCACCGCGACATGCTTGGCGACCAACAACAGCGTCTCGACAGTAAGGAAGTTTGGAGCGGTGATCGCGATGTAGACGAACACCACGATCAGCGCGATGAACGTGCGCAAGCTCATCAGCAGCATCAGCGGCGAATGGCGCAGGCGCGCGGTGCGGCGTTCGACGGTGGTCGCGCTCGGCGTGTTCATGCGTGGCCTTCCTGCTGCAGCGGTGCGCGGGGATGGGACGCCCGCACCAGGGCTTCCTCGGTCGTGCCTTCGATCGGGAATTCACCGGTGATGCGCCCATTGGCCATGACGATGACGCGGTCGGACAGCGACATCACCTCTTTCAGATCCGAGGTCGCGAAAACGACGGCAAGCCCCTGCTCCGCCAGCTTGCGCATGGTCCGGAATACTTCGGCTTTGGCACCGACATCGATCCCGCGGCTGGGCTCATCCATCAGGAACACCTTGGGCTGGGTCATCAGCCCTTTGCCGATCACCACCTTCTGCTGATTGCCGCCGCTGAGGGCGGTGACCTCGACATCGGGGGACGAGACTTTGATCGTCAGATCGCGGATGGTGCGACCGACATCAGTGCGTTCACGTTCGCTGTCGATGGCGATGCCACGCACAATGAAGCGCCACAGGCTGGCCATGGTGAGGTTCTTCGCCACCGAGAGCGTCTGGATCAAGCCCGAGACCTGGCGGTCTTCCGGCACCATTGCCATGCCCAAGCGGAGTCTTGCGGCAATCGGCAAGTGGTCGATCCGGGTCCCATTGAGGCTGATGGTGCCGATGGCTTCGGTCTGGAGGCCCATCAGGCATTCGAACAGTT
>CAZNZI010000380.1:0-2861 GCA_964577475.1 uncultured Rhodospirillaceae bacterium | reverse complement strand
CAAGACGCTGTGGGAGAAGGCGTTCTATTCGGGCGAAAGCAATATGTGCCACACCATCGCCAATCTCGAGCTGCACCACTTCAAATATCCGCTGTTCCGCCGGCCGGGCGATGTCCATGTCCACTATTTCGGCGCGGCGACCTTGAGCTGCCTCGAAGGGATCAAGCCCCAGCCCGGCGACGTGTTCGAACTCGACGTGGCGGCGTTCGGCATGCCGCTGCGCAATGGTCTGACGATCGTGCCGGCGCCCTACGTGGCCGTGCGCACACTGTAAGCATTTGGGATTTGGGAGACGGATATGAGCGACTTGCACCGCAACTTCATCGGCGGCGAATGGGTCGGCGGCGGCGACGCCGGCGAGAACCGCAATCCGTCCAATACCGATGACGTGATCGGCACCTATGCCCGTGCGACGCGCAGCGAGGCGGAGAAGGCGATCGACGCAGCCCGGGCCGCCGCACCCGGCTGGGCCCGTTCGGGCGTCCAGGCGCGGCACGATGCGCTGCGCAAGGTGGCTGACGAGATCACGGCGCGGAAGGAAGAACTCGGCAAGCTGCTGTCGCGCGAAGAGGGCAAAACCCTGCCCGAGGGCATCGGCGAAGTGACGCGCGCGGCGCAGATCTTCAACTTCTTCGCCGGCGAGGCCCTGCGCCTTGTGGGCGAGAAGGTGCCGAGCGTGCGCCCCGGCATCGATGTCGAGATCACCCGTGAGCCGGTCGGGGTGGTGGGCATCATCTCGCCCTGGAACTTCCCGATCGCGATCCCGGCCTGGAAGATCGCGCCCGCGCTTTGCTACGGCAACGCCGTCGTGTTCAAACCGGCTGATCTCGTGCCCGGCAGCGGCTGGGCGCTGGCCGACATCATTTCGCGCGCGGGTTTCCCGGCGGGCGTCTTCAACCTGGTGATGGGCCGCGGCTCGGTGGTCGGCCAGGCGTTCCTGGAAAGCCCGAAAGTCGACGCGATCAGCTTCACCGGCTCGGTCAGCACCGGCCGCAACGTGGCCCAGGCCTGCGTCGCGCGGATGGCGAAGATGCAGCTCGAAATGGGCGGCAAGAACCCGATGGTGGTGCTCGACGACGCCGATCTCAATGTGGCGGTCGATTGCGCGATCAATGGCGCGTTCTTCTCGACCGGCCAGCGCTGCACCGCTTCGTCGCGCCTGATCGTGACCCAGGGCATCCACGACAAGTTCGTCGGCGCCATGGTCGAGAAGCTGAAGGTGCTGGTGGTCGACGACGCGCTGAAGCAGGGCACCCAGATGGGCCCGGTGGTCGATCAGAGCCAGCTCGACCAGGATCTGCGCTATGTCGGCATCGGGCAGAAGGAAGGCGCGAAACTGGCCTGGGGCGGCGAACGCCTCAACCGCGCCACGCCCGGCTTCTACATGGCGCCCGCGCTCTTCACCGAGGTGAAGAACGACATGACGATCGCGCGCGAGGAAATCTTTGGGCCGGTGGCGACGGTGACGCGGGTGAAGGATTACGACGAGGCGCTGGCCGTGGCCAACGACACCCCGTTCGGTCTGTCGTCGGGCATCTGCACCACCAGCCTCAAGCATGCGAGCCATTTCAAGCGCAATGCCGAGGCGGGCATGGTCATGGTCAACCTGCCGACGGCGGGTGTGGACTATCACGTGCCGTTCGGCGGGCGCAAAGGATCGTCTTATGGTCCGCGCGAACAGGGCAAGTATGCCGCCGAGTTCTTCACCACGGTGAAGACGGCCTACACCCTACCCTGATCGCAGCCTGTGGGGGGACTGCTTGGCGGAAGCGAAACGACCGGCTGGTAAAGGCGCCCGGCAGCGCATTGCGGTCGCCGTCAAGCTGGACCGGCCGCCCAGTCTTGCGCCGTCCGAACCCGTCCGCAACATCCACGACTATCTCGCGACCAAGCTGGGGCGCGAGATCGTGGGCGGGCATTATCAGCCGGGCGATCAATTGCCCAACGAGGTCGATCTGCGCGATCAGCTTTCCGTGTCGCGCACCGCGTTGCGCGAGGCCTACCGGGTGCTCGGCGCCAAGGGCCTGATCGCGTCGCGGCAGAATGTCGGCACGCGGGTGCGGCAGAAGACCGATTGGAACATGCTCGATCCCGATGTCCTCAACTGGCACCTGGAAGCGGGCCCGAGCGAAAGCTTCATCGTCGACCTCTTCGATCTGCGGCAGATGATCGAACCCGCGGCGGCGGCGCGTGCGGCCCATCTCGGCGATCCGGAAGCAATCGAACGGATTGCAGAAGCCTTCGAAGACATGTCGAAGGACAAATCCGGCGAGGGCGATCTGATCGGCGCCGATGTGCGGTTTCACCAGGCGATTCTCGCCGCGACCCGCAATCCGCTGGTGGGTACGCTGGGCGCTCTGATCCACACGGCGCTGGTCGGATCGTTCCGTCTCGGCTGGCCCAGTGCCGCCACCATGTCGGATGTGCGCCTAGCGCAACATGGTGATGTCCTCGATGCGATCCGCAATCGTCAGCCCGACGATGCGCGCTATCGGATGGCGATGCTGCTCGAGATTTCGATGGACGATATCCGCCGCGCGTTGCGCATTCCGTCGGTCACATCGAAACCGCGCCGGAAGAAGGATCACGGTAAGTGATGAGCCGCGCGATATTTTCCTGGTTTTCCGCAACGCGGCGTGTCACGGAGACGCCGGGTGATTGGAACTTTGATCGTGGCGATGATCGATTTTGCGGGTGCTCAGGCCGCGAGCAGAGTAGGGTTGAACGGCGCGAAAATGCGCTGAAGGGGTTGTGTGGTCGGCATGGCTTCTGATCGGGCCGGGCGAGTTCAAGGCGGTGGCGGTTCGCGTAATCGCGACGCCGAGGCTGCCGTGCGCCGTGGCAGCGAAGGCGTGCCCTTC
>CAZNZI010000379.1:0-2273 GCA_964577475.1 uncultured Rhodospirillaceae bacterium | reverse complement strand
CGGTGCGGTGATCGGTGCCGATGATGATCGGATGAGGTGCGTTCGGATCGGCAGCCATCGCGCGCCTCACCGGAAGCGGGCGAGCCGCTCCTCTAGACCCGCCAGCGGCACTTCCTCTTGCGCGCTTGCATCGAGATCGCGCACCGAGACCGCACCGCGTGCCCGCTCGTCCTCGCCCAGAATGACGGCGGCGCGGGCCTTGATCTTGGAGGCGCGTTCGAGCGCGTTCTTCATCCGGCCGCTGTGGTCGAGTTCGATGGTGAACCCCGCGCGCCGCAGACGGTCGGCCAGGGTCAACGCATCGCCCGCACCGCCGGGCGCGACCAGAACGATCGCACGCGCAGTGGCAGGGTCGACATCGATCAGCCCGGCCAGGCGTTCGACACCGGCCGCCCAGCCGATGCTCGGCGTCGGCGGCCCGCCCATTTCCTTGATCAGCCCGTCATAGCGCCCGCCGGCCAGAACCGTGCCTTGCGCGCCGAGTTGCGTGGTCGTGAATTCGAAGACGGTGTGGCAGTAATAGTCGAGGCCGCGCACCAGCTTCGGGTTGAGCGTGTAGGGGATGTTGAGCCCGCTCAACAGTTTCAGCAACTCGTCGAAGAAAGCCTGACCTTCGGTCAGTTGCATCTGCGGGGCGTCGGCCAGAATGCGGCGGTCGCCCTCGTCCTTCGAGTCGAGGATGCGCAGCGGGTTCTTGTCGAGCCGCGCGCGGCTGTCTTCGGAGAGCTTGTCGGCGTGCTGCGACAGGAAGGCGCGCAGCGCGTCGCGATAGGCAACGCGGTCGCCTTGCGAGCCGAGCGAATTGAGTTCCAGCGTCACCTTGCCGGCGAGGCCCAGCTCGCCCAGCAGATGCCAGGCCATGCCGATCGCTTCCGCATCGGCCAGCGGCTTGTCGCTGCCCAGGATCTCGGCGTCGATCTGATGGAACTGGCGCAGCCGGCCCTTCTGCGGCCGTTCATGGCGGAACATCGGCCCGCGGTAGAACAGCTTGATCGGGCGCGGCAGCGACTGGCCTTCGTTGATGAAGGCGCGCGCGATGCCGGCCGTCGCCTCGGGGCGCAAGGTGAGCGAATCGCCCGAGCGGTCGGTGAAGGTGTACATCTCCTTCGTGACCACGTCGGAGGTTTCGCCCAGCGTGCGCGCAAAGACGTCGGTGAATTCGAAGATCGGCGTCATCAGCTCGCCGAAGCCGTAACGCTGGGCGATCTTGAAGGCGGTTTCTTCGATATAGCGGTGGCGGCGCGCTTCGTCCGGCCACAGGTCGCGGGTGCCGCGAACCGGCTGTAGTTTTTCCATGTCGGTCGCTACTGCGCGGCGGCGGGCGGAGCGGCTTCGGCTTGCGCTTTGGCGGCTTCGATCTGGGCGGCCCGCTTTTCGACCAGGTCGACGATGTGGTCGATCATGTCGGCCTCGGCGACTTTATGGTCAGGCTTGCCGCTCACATACATCATGTGACTGCCATTGCCGCCGCCGGTCAGGCCGAGTTCGGTCTCGCGCGCTTCGCCGGGGCCGTTGACGACGCAGCCGATGATCGAAAGCGAGACCGGCGTCGAGATATGCGCCAGGCGCTTTTCCAAAATCTCGACCGTCTTGATCACGTTGTAACCCTGCCGCGCGCAGGACGGGCACGACACGATGCGCACGCCGCGGTGCCGCAGGTCGAGCGACTTCAGCATCTCGAAGCCGACGCGCACCTCTTCGACCGGATCGGCTGAGAGCGAGACACGGATCGTGTCGCCGATGCCTGACCACAGCAGCATGCCCATGCCGATCGACGACTTCACCGTGCCGCCGATCAGCCCGCCGGCCTCGGTGATGCCGAGATGGAGCGGATAATCGCAGGCTTCGGCCAGTTCCTGATAGGCGGCGACGGCCAGGAACACGTCGGATGCCTTCACGCTGATCTTGAAGTCGAAGAAGTCGTTGTCTTCGAGGATGCGCGCATGATTCATCGCGCTTTCCACCATGGCGGCCGGCACCGGCTCACCATACTTCTCCATCAATTCCTTTTCCAGGCTGCCGGCATTGACGCCGATGCGCATGGAGCAGCCATGATCCTTGGCGGCCTTCACCACTTCGCGCACGCGCTCAGACGAGCCGATATTGCCCGGGTTGATGCGCAGGCAGGCCGCGCCCGATTCGGCGGCCTCAATGGCGCGTTTGTAGTGGAAATGAATGTCGGCCACGATCGGCACCTTCACCTGGCGCACGATCTCCTTCAGCGCGAGGGACGATTCCTGATCGGGGCAGGAGACGCGCACGATGTCGGCGCC
>CAZNZI010000378.1:0-5732 GCA_964577475.1 uncultured Rhodospirillaceae bacterium | reverse complement strand
TTCATCGGCGGCACCGGAAATATTTCGCTGCCTTGCGTGAAAGAGGCGGCGGCGGCCGGTCATCAGGTCAGCGTCTTCAATCGCGGCGCGCGCGGCGAGGCCCTGCCGCCCGGCGTGACCGCGATTGCGGGTGACATGACGGACAGCGCGGCCTATCGCGCCCTGGGCCAGAAGGGGTTCGACGTCGTCTGCCAATTCATCTGCTTCACGCCCGGGCAAATGCAGGAAGACATCGCCGCTTTTGTCGGCAAGGTCGGTCAGTACATCTTCATCTCCTCGGCTTCGATCTATGAGAAGCCGCCGCGGCACCATGTCATCACCGAGCAGACGCCGACGGTGAATCCGTACTGGCCCTACAGCCAGGACAAGATCGCCTGCGAAGTCGCGCTGCGTGCGACCAGTGGCCGGAATTGGACGATCGTGCGGCCCAGCCACACGGTGCGGACGGGTCTGCCGACCATGTTCAACGACGGCGACAGCGCTGCCTATCGGTTGTTGGCGGGAAAACCCGTCTTGATCTGCGGCGACGGCACCACGCCCTGGACCTTGACGCGCTGTGCCGATTTCGCCGTGCCGTTCGTCAAGCTGTTCGGCAAGGACGCCGCACTGGGCGAAGCCGTCCATATCACCTCGGACAACGCCTATACTTGGAACGACATCTATCGCGTGATCGCCGACGGCCTGGGCGTGCAGGCTGACATCGTCCATGTGCCGACCGAGACACTGGTGCGCTATCACCGTCCGTGGGAAGGGCCGCTGATGGGCGACAAGACCTGGACCGCGCTCTTCGACAATTCCAAGATCAAGCGGCTGGCCGGTGATTTCACCTGTGCGAAAGACCTTGCCGGGGTGCTGGCGGACCCGATCGCCAATAGCAAGAAGCGTCTGGCCGCCGCTCCCATACCGCCCGCCAATGATCTCGACACGCTGATGGACCGCATCGCCCGCGAACAGCGGGCGCTCGGCGCCTAGCCGCTATTCCACCAGATTGCGCGGCTTGCCGGCGACGAAGGCCTCCACATTGTCGATCAACTGATCGGCCAGGATCTGCATCGCCTCGCGGCTGGCCCAGGCGACATGCGGGGTCAGGATGAAATTGGGCAGGTCCATCAGCTCGAGCAGCGGATTGCCTTGTTTGGGTGGTTCGGTGGTCAGCACGTCGAACCCCGCCCCCGCGATCGTCCCCGCACGCAAGGCCGCCGCCAACGCCTTCTCATCGACCAGACCGCCGCGCGCGCAATTGATCAGGATCGCGTTGCGCTTCATCTTTTTGAACTGCTCCACGCCGATCATGTTGCGCGTCTCGTCGGTCAGCGGCGTTTGCAGCGTAATGATATCGGCCTCGCGCAGGATGGTGTCGAGATCGACCAGACCCGGCGCAGGCACCGCATCCGTCGCCAGCACCTTCATGCCGAAGGCCTGGGCGATCTTGCCGATCCCCTTGCCCAACGCGCCGTAACCGACGATGCCGATGGTGCTGCCCGCCACGTCGTGGATCGGATGGTCGAAGAAACAGAAGGTGTCGATGGTCTGCCAGCGCCCGGCCTTCACGTCGTCGCGATAGGCGATCAGGTTGCGGCGGAGCGCGAAGATCAGCGTGAAGACATGCTCGGGCACCGTGTTGAACGCATAGTTGCGGATGTTGCTGATCAGGATGCCGCGTTCCTTGCAGGGCGCCTTGTCGACGATGTCGGTGCCCGTGGCCGAAACGGCGATGAACTTCAGATCGGGGAGCTGGGCGATGGAGGCCGCCCGGATCGGTATCTTGTTGGTGATGGCGATGCTGACGCCTTTCAGCCGTTCCACCACCTGGTCGGCGGTGGTCGAATCGTAGTCCTTATAGGTGTGCGGGAAATCGGGCCGGCGCACCGTCGCGCCCAGGGAAGCGCGGTCCAGAAAGACGATCGAATGCGGCATGGCACGGCTCCCTTTATCGTTTTTCGCTTTGGCGGGCCTAGAGTAAACTGGCTTGACTGGTGGCTTCACCAGCTTTTTGGGGGCGATGGTGGGAACACGTCAAAGGTGCATGGAAACGCGATGAGTACCGATCTGCCCTCGGGAACCATGCCGGTCGAGGACCGCCACCGCTTCGACGAGGCTGCGCTCGCCTCCTGGTTGCGCGCCCATGTAGAAGGCTATGAGGGACCGCTCACTGTTCTGCAATTCAAAGGTGGACAGTCGAACCCGACCTATCGCCTCAACACGCCGCGCCGCTCCTACGTGCTGCGGCGCAAGCCTTTCGGCAAGCTGCTGCCCTCGGCCCACGCGGTCGACCGCGAGTTCCGGGTTATCTCAGCCCTGCACGCACAGAACTTCGTCGTGCCGCGGCCGTACACGCTCTGCACCGACGACACGGTGATCGGTGCGGCCTTTTATGTGATGGACATGGTCGACGGCCGCGTGCTGTGGAACGGGGGCCTGCCCGACTCCTCGCCCGCCGAGCGGGGTGCGATTTATGAGGCGATGATCGGCACGCTTGCCAAGCTGCACAGTTTCGATCCCGCCCAGATCGGACTCGCGGATTACGGCAAGCCCGGCAACTATTTCGCCCGGCAGATCGACCGGTGGTCGAAGCAATATCGTGCGTCGGAGACCGAGAAAAACACAGCCATGGACCGGCTGATGGAATGGCTGCCGCAGACGGTGCCGGCGCAGGAGCGGGTTTCGATCGTCCATGGGGACTATCGCATCGACAACATGATCTTCGCGGGCGACAAAGCGCAGGTGATCGCCGTGCTCGATTGGGAATTGTCGACGCTCGGCGATCCGTTGGCCGACTTCACCTATTTCGTCGTCAATTGGATGCTGCCGCGCGACGGGCGGGCCTGCCTGGGCGGCACCGATTTCGCGGCGACTGGGATTCCGACGCTGGAACAAGTTGCGGCGCGCTACTGCGCGCTGACCGGCCGCAGCGGCATTCCTGAGCTCAATTGGTATTTCGCCTATAACCTGTTCCGCTTCACGGCGATCCTTCAGGGCATCGCGGGACGCATGCGGGACGGTACGGCGGCCAGTGCACGTGCGGCCGAATCCGTGGCCCGCATACCGGCGCTGTCGAAAGCGGCGCTCGAATTTGCGATCAAGGCGGGGGCATAGAATGAATCAGACCGGCAAGCCGCCCAGTGGCACCGGAACCCACCAGGCTTTTGCCGCGCTGTCGGCAGGCACTTATGTCCGTACACGCTGGTGGTGGGTGCGCCACGCGCCTGTGCGCGACGATGGCGGCCGCATCTATGGCCAGTCCGATCCCCCCTGCGACACCACCGACCGCCCCGTCTTCGAGGCGGTGGCGCGCAGCCTGCCGAAGGGCGCGGCCTGGGTGTCGAGCCAATTGCTGCGCACGCGCCAGACCGCCGAGGCGATCTGGGACGCGGGCTACGGCAAAGGCATCACGATGGAGGCCGATCCCGATCTGGCAGAACAGGATCTCGGCAGCTGGCAGGGCAAGGACCGCGCCGCCTTTTTTGCGACGCGGATTCCCAATCCGTCCAGCTATTGGTTTGCTGCCGCCGACGAACATGCGCCCGATGGTGAGAGTTTCATCGACCTCGTGTCGCGAATCAAACGTGCGGTGGACAAGTTCACACCTCAGCTCCTGGGCCGCGACATCGTTGCCGTGGCGCATGGCGGCTCGATCCGGGCCGCCGTCGCATTGGCCTTGGACCTTGATCCGGAACGGGCTCTGGGCATCGCGATCGAGAATTGTTCGATTACGCGCCTGGACCACTATTCGAGCCCGACCGAAGCCGGCTGGCGGACCGTGATGGTCAATCATCAACCCTGGACGGGCGCGGCCGAGCGTTAACCGCCCCTAGGGATTTTTACCGGCCCCATATATACTGGCGGTTGCGCGGGCCGGCAGCCGAGAAGGGTTGCCGTGCGACCGTGCCCGGGGACCAGGTAGACATGACGATCATGCGCGATTCCGACGAGACCCGCCGCGGGGGCCGTAGCGCCCGCAAGGCGGCCACCGAGCGCCCGGCCAAAGACGGCGCCGAGGCTAAGTCGGAGTCGGGCCGCCGCCGCGGGATCGATCGCGTGGTCGAGGTCCTTGAGCTTCTGTACCAGCGCAATGAGCCGATGCGGCCCAACCAGATCGCCGCCACGATGGGCGCGCCGCGCTCGACCATCTACGACATCATCGACCGGCTGCGCGCGTTTGGCCTGATCGAGAATTTCGACGATGAAGGCCGCGTGTTCCTGGGCCGCCGCCTCCACTATTTCGGCACGGCTTACGTGAAGCGCGTCGACCTGATGCGTGAGGCAGACCTGACGCTGCGCCGCCTGACCGAGCGCACCAACGAGACCTCGCAGTTCTGCCTGATGGAAGGCAACAAATACACGATCGCCCTGATGCGCCATGGCGGACACCATTTCCGCATCAGCGCCGATATCGGCCAAGCCGTGCCGGTGCCGTGGACCGCGTCGGGTCCCCTGCTCGTCTCGCATCTGTCCGACGAAGAAATCCTGCGGCTGATCCCGGACGCCGACTTCACGCTGCCCGATGGTCGGCGGCTTGAGCCGGACGCTTTCCTGCGCCGCGCCCATATGGCGCGCAAGCGCGGCTTCTCGCGGCACGACGGCCAGCTCGACACCTTCACCCACTGCCTGGCTGCGCCCGTGATGGACGCCGAGCAGCGCTGCATCGCCACCTTGTGCTTGGTGCTGCCGCGCGCCGATGCGGAAAAGCGCGGCGATGAATTGATGCGGATTCTGGTGGATGCCGCCGCCACCCTGTCCGAGCGGCTCGGCGGCGTGATCGGAGCCGACAAGCCCTTGCGCGTCGCGATGGGCCGCGGCTGACGCCGCGCCCCTTTCTTACTTCAGAACGGCTTCCGTCACCGCGTTGTCCTCGGCCAGCGGGCGCTTGGGCTTCAACCCCGCCTTCTGCAAGGCGCCGTGATAGGCCTTCACGCCTTCATCGGGCGAGACTTCGCCATCGACCACGGCGCGCATCAGACGCACGATTTCAAGCGGCGACTCCGCCAGGTTGATCTTGCGGCCGAACAGCGCGATACGGGCGCCGTATTTCTCGCCCTGATGCAGAAGTTCGAAGGTGTCGCGCGTGGTGCCGGCCGAGCCGCCGAGCAGGCCGACGATCAGCGTCGAGTCGTGCGAAGCCATCTCCTCCAGCGCCTTGGGGCCGTTATAGGCGATCTTCAGGAACAGCGGCCGCTGCGCCTTCACGACGCCGGCCAGGGCGCGGACGATCGAGTCATTGATGTAATGCGGCAGAACATCGGGCGCGATACCGGTGTCGACATTCGGATTGAACACCTCGAGGAAATATTTGAGGCCCGATGCCGTCGCGTCGGCCCGAAACTGGGCGAAGGCCTCCAGCGAGGCAAGATCGGCATCGAGATCGTTGTTGAAGGTCATCGAATAGAGGCCGAGATCGGTCAGGTAGTGCGGCGTGCCCGGCGCGGGATTGTCCTGTCCGTACATCACATGGGAGATCGACGCCGAACGAAACGGCCGGCATGGGTGCTTGTTGTAGATCGCGCCGCGCAGCGGCCAGATATCCGTGGTGTCGTTGGCGCGAAAGGCGGGCTTCACGGCGCTGCCCCGGAACACGCCCTGCGTCACCAGCCGCTCGAGGTTCGACGCCGAGCACAGCATGATGTCGACAATGTCCTGCTTCACAATGGCCGTGATCTGCTCGAGGAATTCCTCGCGCGTCCGGAAGCGCTTCGACGAACCATCGGCTTCGAGCTTCGGACCATAGGCAGGGA
>CAZNZI010000377.1:0-1677 GCA_964577475.1 uncultured Rhodospirillaceae bacterium | reverse complement strand
TCGAAGTGCTCGGCCCTCTCGAAAAGCCTTTTTCCAAAAGACCCGTCGAGCCGACGGGCTCGGCTCATACAAAGTAGAGGAGACGACGATGGGAGTGATGCGAATCGGACATGCCAGTCTCAAGGTGATGGATATGGCTGCTGCCCTCCGGCATTACGAAAACGTGCTCGGGCTGAAAGTGGTGATGCAGGACAAGGACAATAATGTCTATCTGAAGTGCTGGGACGAATGGGACCGCTACTCGCTGATCCTGACACCCTCCGATCAGGCCGGCATGAACCACGTCGCCTTCAAGGTCCGCAGCGATGCCGATCTCGACGTACTCGCCAAGAAGATCGCGGACTATGGCATCAAGACGACGATGCTCCCCGAGGGCACACTGCCCGCCACCGGGCGCATGCTGCAGTTCAATCTGCCCAGCGGCCATGACATGCGCCTCTACGCTTACAAGGAACTGGTCGGCACGGATGTCGGCTCGGTCAATCCCGATCCTTGGCCCGATGGGCTGAAGGGTGCAGGCGCCCATTGGCTCGACCATGTGCTGCTGATGTGCGAACTCAACCCCGAAAAGGGCATCAACACCGTCGCCGAGAATACGAAGTTCCTCCAGGACTGCCTCGAGTTCTTCCTGGTCGAGCAGGTCGTGGTGGGCCCGGGCGGCGCGATCCAGGCGGCGACCTGGCTGTCGCGGACCAACACGCCGCATTACATCGCCTTCGTCGGCGGCGAGCGGTCCGGCCTGCATCACGTCTCGTTCTATCTCGACGAATGGAACGATGTGCTCAAGGCGGCCGATGTCATGGCCAAGAACAAGGTGAAATTCGACGTTCCGCCGACGCGCCACGGCATCACACGCGGCGCGACGATCTATTTCTTCGATCCGAGCGGCAACCGGAACGAGACCTTCGCCGGCCTCGGCTTCCTGGCGCAACCCGACCGTCCGGTGACCACCTGGACTGAAGACAAGCTGTGGAATGGCATTTTCTACCACACCGGCGAAGCCTCGCCGTCCTTCGTCAACGTCTACACCTGAGGCAAGGCGGCGGCGCCGGAGTGATCCGGCGCCGCGCTTCGCGTTCTCAGTCGTCGATCCTCATTTAAGGGCGTTTCCGCTCAACCATGACCGCCGCGTTTCTTCCCGATCCCGTGACGAATCCCGAATTGGGACAGACGATCGTTGCGGCCGGCATCCGCACCAATCTGCACGATCTCGGCAGCGGCACGCCGATGCTGTTGATCCATGGGTCCGGGCCGGGCGTGTCGGCTTTCGCCAATTGGCGCCTGGCCATGCCGGTTCTGGCGCAGCGCGGACGGGTGATCGCACCCGACATGGTCGGTTTCGGTTTCACCGATCGCCCGCCGGGGCAGCACTACGACCTGAATGTCTGGGTGCGCCACGCCATTGGCGTTCTCGATGCGCTCGAGATCGATCGCATCAATCTTGTGGGCAATTCCCTCGGGGGCGCGATTGCTCTGGCCCTGACCATCCGCCATCCCGATCGCGTGTGGCGGTTGGTTCTGATGGGCAGTGTAGGGGTGCCGTTCCCACTCACGCCGGGACTCGACGCCGTGTGGGGTTACACGCCGTCGTTCGAAGAGATGCGCCGGCTGCTCGATATCTTCGCCTACGACCGGCGGCTGGTGACGGATGATCTGGCGCAGCTCCGCTACAAGGCC
>CAZNZI010000376.1:0-5117 GCA_964577475.1 uncultured Rhodospirillaceae bacterium | reverse complement strand
GTGGCCGCGGTGCTGGCCGGTGCCGTCGCGGCCGAAGCGACCTTGCTCGAACTGATGGGCGATCCGTCTCTGCAACCGGACGCCGAGGCGTGATCCGGCGCCCATCGCCCAATCACGGGCCGCGTCCCAACGGCGTGCCGATCGACATACTGGTGCTGCACTACACCGGCATGCGCGATGCTCAATCGGCATTGGACCGCATGTGCGATCCGAAAGCGCAGGTGTCCGCGCATTACATGATCGACGAAGACGGCGCCACCTACGCGCTGGTCGACGAGGATCGCCGCGCCTGGCACGCCGGAGCCGGATCGTGGCGCGGCCATGACGACATCAACGCACGCTCGATCGGCATCGAACTGGTCAATCCCGGTCACGAGTTCGGCTATCGCGCGTTCCCGATGGCGCAGATGGAAGCCCTCGCCCAGCTCGCGCCCGGCATTCTCGCGCGCCACCCGATCCCGCCGCGCAATGTGATTGCACACGCCGATCTCGCACCCGCGCGGAAGGAAGATCCCGGCGAGTTGTTCGACTGGCCGTGGCTCGCCGAACGCGGCATCGGCCTCTGGCCGCAAGCAGTCCGCCCTCTGATCCATGTCGATGTCGAAGCCGAACTCGCACGCTGGGGCTATCCGGTTCCGCCTGAAGGATCGAGAGCCGCGCTGGTCGCGTTCCAGCGCCATTTCCGGCCCAGCAACATCGATGGCGCCGCCGACGAAGAGACCATAGCGCGGTTGATGGCGCTGCTCGCGATGGTCGGCAACGCACCCTAGCGGCGTTCGTAGGTTCCGATCAGCCGTCCGCGCGCAAGAACAGCGCCACGCATCGCCTTCAGCACCGTCGCGAGATCAGGTGTGCCGTCCAGGTTCAATGGCCGCGATAGGGCGAAGACCTGGAAAATGTAGCGGTGCATGCCGTGGCTGCGCACCGGCCGCGGTCCGGCATAGCCGACACGGCCGAACGACCCGCGGCCGAAGCGGATGTCGGGCCCGGCCCCCGGTGCCAGATAACCCTCGGGCACGCTGGTCCGTTCCGCCGGGATATCGAAGGCCAACAGATGCGTCACGGGACGAGGCAGCGGCGCGTCGGGGTCTTGCATGATCAGCACGAAGGCCTTCGTGCCGAACGGCACCACCGACCAGGAGAGCGGCGGCGAGACATTCTCGCCCTCGCCTTCGCCGGCATGTTTCTGTGGCATGAACTCGCGGTCGTCGAAGACGGCGCTGCTGAGCAGGATCGTGTCGGGCGCGTCGGCAAACCGGGGATCGTTCCAGGCCAGATGGCGCTGATCCGCGCGCACCGACCGCAGCCATCGCCCGAGAGTGCGCTCGACCCCTGGATGCATTCCCACTCGCCCCGCATCCGCACCACCGTTGGCAGAGCGGCGCGTCACTCTATATATTGCCCGGCGCCAGATGGCCGGATGGCCGCTCTTCGGAAACGAGGAGAGGAAAGTCCGGGCTCCACGGAAGTACGGTGCCGGATAACGTCCGGCGGGGGCGACCCTAGGGACAGTGCCACAGAAAGTAAACCGCCACAGCGAGGCGCCTCGGCCGGACTGCGGTAAGGGTGAAAGGGTGCGGTAAGAGCGCACCGCGTCTTCGGTAACGAAGGCGGCACGGTAAACCCCACCGGGAGCAAGACCAAGTAGGGACGGTGTGTCCGCGCAAGCGGGCAAGGCGCACTTCCGCGCTGCCGTCCGGGTCGGTCGCGCGAGGCGTCCGGTAACGGGCGTCCCAGATGAATGGTCATCCCCTGCATCGGGCAGGGACAGAACCCGGCTTACAGGCCATCTGGCGTTTCATCCCATGCCGCCCCATTCGCCCGGAGAAGAAAAAGGGAGGGAAAGAACTCGTGCAAAAAGAACAAAACAAGAACAATATTCATGAAGTCAAACCCGACTTTTACCCAATCTAGTGGAGCGCGCCCCCCCTCCGCCCCAGGCCTAGTTTTGCATTTTGCTGTGACAAGGATAGCAAAGACGGTTTCTTGCCCCTTGTATTACTGGGATAATCCGTTGACGCTCCATCTCATCCCATGATATCCCATTATGTCCCATGCAGACCGGCCGCGGGTACGGCTCGTCTTAACCACATGGGGCGCTGGTATAAAACAGGGGCAAAGAGCTGGCGCGATGTTGGTCTTCACTGGGACCCACATCAATAAAGTCGACAAGAAGGGACGGGTCTCCGTTCCCGCACCGTTCCGCACGGCCTTGTTCAAGGCTGGGTTCAGCGAAATTTCCATTTTCCCTTCGTACAATGCCAAGGCGATCGAGGGCTACGGTCCCGACCTGATCGAGACCATGGCGAACGATACTTTCGCCTCCTACAACCCTTTCGGCACCCAGCACGGCAACCTGGCCACCCAGATTTTCGAACTGATGCGTCAGCTCGAATGGGATGCGGAAGGCCGCGTCGGTCTGCCCGAAGACCTGATGGCCCATGCCGGCATCACCGAACAGGCCGCCTTCGTCGGCAAAGGCCGCTTCTTCCAGATCTGGTCGCCCGAAACGCTGACCACCCAGCGCGGCGCCGACAGCAGCAAGATCGCGCAGGACCCGCCGCGCTTCCCATTGCGCCGCCCGGAGGGCACATGAGCCCCGCCCCACACACCCCGGTCCTGTTGGCCGAGGTGGTGGCGGCCCTTGCCCCTCGCGCTGGAAGTATCTTCGTCGATGGCACTTTCGGCGCGGGTGGCTATTCCCGTGCCATCCTCGATGCCGCCCCCTCGACCGTCTACGGCATCGACCGCGACCCCGACCAGATCGCCCGCTCGGCGCCCCTGCAAACGCAATTCGCCGGCCGCCTCACCGTGATCGAAGGCCGCTTCGGCTCGATGGATGCGCTTCTGGCCGAGCATGGCGTGACGGAAGTGGACGGCGTGGCCCTCGATCTCGGCGTGTCGTCGATGCAACTCGACGAGCCGGAACGCGGCTTCTCGTTCCGCCACGACGCACCGCTCGACATGCGCATGGAGAAGGCCGGCCCGACCGCCGCCGACACCGTCAACGAACTGCCGGAAGAGGAATTGGCCGACATCATCTGGCGGCTGGGTGACGAACGGCATTCGCGCCGCGTCGCGCGCGCCATCGTCGCCGCCCGCAAGGCCGAGCCGATCACGACCACCGCCGGTCTCGCGGACGTGGTGCGCAGCGCCGTGCCGCGCTCCAAGGACGGGATCGATCCCGCCACCCGCACGTTCCAGGCGCTCCGTATTTATGTGAACGACGAATTGGGCGAGCTCGATCGCGGATTGTCGGCGGCCGAACGCCTGCTGCGCGCCGGCGGGCGCCTGGCCGTCGTATCGTTCCATTCCCTCGAAGACCGTGCGGTGAAGGATTTCCTTCGGCGGCGCAGTTCCGCCATGGCGCGGCCCAGCCGCCATCTGCCTCCTGTGGCCGCGGGCCGCGCCCCTTCTTTCGCTTTGGTCGAAAAGAAACCGATCGCGCCGAGCGCCGCCGAAGTGGCCGCCAATCCGCGCGCCCGCTCCGCTCATCTGCGCGTGGCCGAACGCACCGCCGCGCCCGCCTGGGGTATTGAGGAGGGCCGCGCATGAGGCTCGCCACAGCCACGGCCTGGGTCATCCTGCCGATCATCGCCGGCGCCGGTCTCTATTTCCTTAAGATGCGCGTCGAAAGCCAGGAACAGCGTCTGGTGTCCATCCAGAAGCAGATCGTGGAGACGCGCGAGTCGATCCACGTGCTGAAAGCCGAGTGGAGCTATCTGAACGACCCGGTCCGCCTGCGCGAACAGGCCGAGCGGCTGCTCTCCATGAAGCCGGTCACGCCGCGCCAGATCATCTCCTTCGACCAGATTCCGATGCCCGACGCGGCCCCCGCGCCCGGCCCGGTTGCCTCTATCGCGCCGACGCCCGATCCGGCGGCCGCTCATGCCCCGGCCAAACACGTGGCCAAGGCCGACCAAGCCGACGATCCCATCGCTGCCGCCATCGCGGCGCTCGACGATCCGCCCAGGAGCAAAAAGAAATGATCCGCCTCCCCCGGATGCCCTTCCGCCGCGCCGCGTCGGCGCAGCCCGCGACCCTTCACCTCGAAGGCGTCAAGAAGCGCGCCATCGATATGGGCCGCGCGCGGCTGATCGTCGCCGGTGCCATATTCTTGCTCGCTTTCTCTGTCATTGCTGTGCGGATGGTCGATGTGACGATCCTGCGTGACGGCGGATTGCCGCGCGCCCATCAGACCAAGACCGACGACACCTCTCTCGCCCGGGCTGACATTGTGGACCGCAACGGCGTTCTGCTCGCTACGAGCCTGCCGACCGACTCGCTGTACGTGCATCCGAAGGAAATTCTGGACGCCGATACGGCCGCGAAGGGCGTCGTCCGCGTTCTGCCCGAACTCAATCTCGAGGAAGTCCACGCGAAGCTCGCCTCGGACAAGCCCTTCTTCTACCTGAAACGCAACCTGACGCCGAAGCAGGTCTATGACGTCAATGCGCTCGGCATCCCGGGCCTCTATTTCGAGAAGGACGAGAAGCGCGTCTATCCGCAGGGCAACCTCGCCGCCCATGTGGTGGGCCTGACCGATCTCGACGGCAAGGGCGTGGCCGGCATCGAGAAGAAGTTCGACAAGGACCTCGACACGCGCCACGAGCCGCTGCGCCTGTCGCTCGACGTGCGCGTGCAGACGGTGCTGCGCGACGAGCTCGCGAAGACCATGGCCGATTTCAACGCGGTCGGCGCCACCGGCATGGTGATGGACGTCCATACCGGCGAGCTGCTCGGCATGGTGTCGCTGCCCGACTTCGATCCCAACACGATGGCAGGTGCGACGCCCGACTCGATGTTCGACCGCGCGACCTTGGGCGTCTACGAGATGGGCAGCACCTTCAAGCTGTTCGACGCCGCCGCCGCGATCGATGCGGGCGTGGCCACCGTCAACAGCTCCTATGACGCCAGCCACCCCATCCATATCGCGCGCTTCGAGATCACCGATTATCACGCGCAGAACCGTTGGCTGACGGTGCCGGAAATCCTGATCTACTCGTCGAACATCGGCGCGGCCAAGATGGCGCTCGATCTCGGCACCGACAAGCAGAAGGACTATCTCGGCCGCTTCGGCCTGTTGCGCCCCGCTTCGGTCGAAGTGCCTGAAGTCG
>CAZNZI010000375.1:0-13572 GCA_964577475.1 uncultured Rhodospirillaceae bacterium | reverse complement strand
GACATCGTGATCGAGATCAATGTCGATCCGCATCCGCTCAACCTGGCGCGGCGCGAGGCCGACATCGCGTTGCGCATCGGCAAGTTCGATCAGAACGACGTGATCGTGCGCAAGGTTGGTCAGTTCACCATGAGCGTCTATGCGTCGGAAGGGTACCTCGCGAAATACGGCACGCCCGATTTCACCGCCGGTGCGCCGGGTCACCGCAAGGTGACGGCCGGTGTGGATTTCATGTCCGGTTCGACCTTCGGCTGGTTCGAGAAGCTCACCGCGCGCGCCACCGTCGGCTTGCGCGCGAACATGGAAGTGCAGATCGAAGCCTGCCGCGACGGGCTGGGGCTCGGCTGCTTGCCCGACTATGTTGCGGGCGTGGTGCCCGGCCTGGTGCGCGTCGATGCGCCGGCCGCGCCGCCGCGCGAGTTGTGGCTGGGCGTGCACCGTGATCTCCATGGCGCGCCCCGCATCCGCGCCGTGCTCGACCACATCACGGCCACCGTACGCAAAGTGGCGCCGATCGACGGCTCGAGCTGGACCGAAGTGTCGTGAGCCTCGCCCCTCTCATTGTCATCGCCGATGACTACGCGATTTCGCCCGGTGTATCGCGCGGCATTCGTGAGTTGGCCGAAGCCGGCCGTCTCTCGGGCACCGGTGCGATGACGACGATGCCGCACTGGCCCGAGGCGGCCATCGCGCTGAAACCCCTGGCCGGGCGCTTTGCCGTGGGTCTGCATTTCAACCTGACCGATCAAAAGCCCTTAGGTGCGATGCCGCGCCTGGCGCCCGAGGGACGTTTCCCCAGCATCGCGGCGCTCAGCCGCCGGGCCAATCTCGGCCAGCTCCCGCTGGAAGAGATTGCCGCTGAACTCGAACGGCAGCTTGATGCGTTCGAACACCATTTTGGCCGTCCACCGGATTTCATCGATGGACACCAGCATTGCCAGCAGCTGCGTGGCATCCGCGATCTGGTGATCACGGCCTGCGCGACACGCCTCGCCGGGCATGGCACCTGGCTGCGCGACGCCTGGGATGGGATCGGCAATCAGATTGCACGGCGATCCTTGGAAGGGGCGATGGTGTCTTGGCTGGGCCGCGGCCTGCATCGCGCCGCGCGGCAGCGCGGGATCAAGACCAATCGCGGCTTCACGGGCGTCTATCGTTTCGGCGAAATCGATTGGGGCGCCGATCTGCCGCGCATGCTGAGGGGAGCCGGCAAAAATACGATGCTGATGGTCCATGCCGGCCACCCGGACGCCGAATTGGCGGCGGTGGATAGCTGGGTTGCGCCACGCGAGGGGGAATGGGCCTATATGATGAGTGAGGCTTTTCCGCGCGATCTGGCCCAGCGTGGTTTTCGCGTCGCCGCCGGCGCACCCTTTCCCGGTTGACGCCTCGCTCCGGCACTGGCACATCCCCGCGATGAAAACCGATGCCTTCGCCTTCGACCTGCCGCGTGACCTGATCGCCGACCGCCCCGCGCGCCCGCGCGATGCCGCGCGGCTGCTGGTGGTGCAGCCCGCGGCGCTGGAAGACCGCATCGTGCGCGACCTGCCCGATTTCCTGCGGGCGGGCGACGTGCTGGTGGTCAACGACACCAAGGTGATCCCCGCGCGGCTGCGCGGCCATCGCGGCATCGCCAAGATCGAATTGCTCCTGATGGAGCCCGCCGCCGAGCCGGGCCTTTGGCGCGCGCTGGCGCGTCCCGCCAAGAAGCTGAAGCCGGGCGACCGCATCGATTTCGCGCCCGATTTTTTCGCGACCGTTGTGGCGCGCGGCGAAGCGGGTGAGGTGACGCTCGCTTTCGAGCAGTCGGGTGAGGCGTTGATGGAGGCGCTCGATCGCCACGGCGAAGTGCCGCTGCCGCCCTATATCCCGCGCGAGGCCGGTGCCGACACACAAGACCGCGCGGATTATCAGACCGTTTATGCGCGTGAGCCCGGCGCCGTAGCCGCGCCGACCGCGGGGCTACACTTCACGCCCGAGCTGTTGGCTGCACTGGCCGCCCGTGGCGTCACGCGCGAAACGCTGACGCTCCATGTCGGCGCCGGGACGTTCCTGCCGGTCACTGTGGAAGATACCGCCGATCACAAGATGCACAGCGAACGCGGTACCATCACCGCCGAGACCGCCGCGCGGATCAATGCCGCTCGCGCCAAGGGCGGCCGCATCGTCGCGGTCGGCACCACGGCGATGCGCCTGCTCGAAGCAGCGGCCAACGACAGCGGGGAAGTACAGTCCTTCGCCGGCAGTACCGCGATCTTCATCACGCCCGGCTATCGCTTCAAGGCGGTCGACCTGCTGATGACCAATTTTCACCTGCCGCGCTCGACGCTGTTCATGCTGGTCTCGGCCTTCGCCGGGCTTGAGCGGATGCGCGCGGCCTATGATCACGCGATCCGCTCCGGCTATCGCTTCTATTCCTACGGCGATGCATCGCTGTTGTTCCGCGCGGAGAGCGCATGACCCAGTTCAAGCTCACCATCGCCACCACCGACGGCAAGGCGCGGCTCGGCCAGCTCGCCACGGCGCACGGCGTGATCGACACGCCCGCCTTCATGCCGGTCGGCACGGCCGGCACCGTGAAAGCGATGACGCCCGACGCCGTCCGCGGCACGGGTGCGCAGATCATCCTCGGCAACACCTATCACCTGATGCTGCGCCCGACCGCCGAGCGCGTGCAGCGCCTGGGCGGCTTGCACAAATTCATCGACTGGCCGGGGCCGCTCCTGACCGACTCGGGCGGTTTCCAGGTGATGAGCCTCGCCAAGCTGCGCAAGATGAGCGAGAAGGGCGTCGAGTTCCAATCCCATATCGACGGCTCGAAGCACCTGATCTCGCCCGAGCGCTCGATGGAGATTCAGAACCAGCTCGATGCCACGATCACCATGGCGTTCGACGAATGCACGCCCTTCCCCGTCGAGGAAAAAGTGGCCGCCGAATCGATGCGCCTCTCGATGCGCTGGGCCAAACGCTGCCGCGAGGCCTTCGAGCAGCGCGAGGGCTATGCGCTGTTCGGCATCCAGCAGGGCAGCATCAGTCCCGAACTGCGCGCCGAATCGGGTGCCGCCCTGACCGAAATCGGCTTCGACGGTTACGCGGTTGGCGGCCTGGCGGTGGGCGAGGGGCAGGAGGCGATGTTCGCCACCCTCGACACCTGCGTGGACGGCCTTCCCGCCGACAAGCCGCGCTATCTGATGGGTGTCGGCAAGCCGTCCGACATTCTCGGCGGCGTCTTGCGCGGTATCGATATGTTCGACTGCGTGCTGCCGACGCGCTCGGGCCGCACCGGCCAGGCGTTCACGCGGCGCGGCACGGTCAATATGAAGAACGCGCGCCATATCGACGATCCGCGTCCGCTCGACGATGGTTGTGCCTGCCCGGCCTGCACGCGCTACAGCCGCGCCTATCTCCATCATCTGATCCGCGCCGAGGAAATCCTCGCGCCGATGCTGATGACCTGGCACAACATCCAGTTCTACCAGGACCTGATGCGCGGTATCCGCAAGGCGATTGCCGAGCACCGGCTGGCCGAGTTCGCCGCCGAGGTCCTGGCCCTCGAAGCCCAGGGCGATATCGAGCCCATCTGAAGGGGCGTATCCCTTCGGTGGAGGCGAATTCAGGCTTTCGTTTATTGCAGTCGTGGGCCTGCGGCAGCGGGTCTATGCTGGACAGCGGAACCATGGAGAGAGAAACGGATGAATGCGCATCCCTTGCTCGCCCGGCTGGGCATCGAGCACCCCATCATTCAAGGCCCGATGGCTGCCAGCGGCTCGTCGCCGGAACTGACCGCCGCGGTCTCGAATGCGGGTGGGCTCGGCTCGCTCGGCTGCGCCTATATGACGCCCGAGCAGATCGCCGAGACGATCAAGAAGATGCGCAGCCTGACCCAGAAACCCTTCGCCGTGAATCTCTTCGCGGGCGGCTGGCAGACCCAATCCGATGTCGATCCCGCGCCGATGCTCGACGTGATGGCGCAGATCCACGCGAAGCTCGGTCTGCCCGCCCCGCAACCGCCGACCGTGCCCGCCGACGCCTATCCCGCACAGCTCGAAGCCGTGTTGAAGGAACGGCCGCCCGTGTTCAGCTGCACCTTCGGCATGCCGAGTGCCGACGACATCGCGCGCCTGCACCAGCAAGGCATTGCCGTCATCGGCACGGCGACCTCGATCCGCGAGGGGCGGCTGCTGGCCGAGGTGGGCGTCGACGCCATCGTCGCCCAGGGTGCTGAAGCGGGTGGGCATCGCGGCACCTTTGCGGGTGCGTTCGACGTCTCGATGGTCCCCACGCTGCATCTGGTCCGCGAGTTGAAGGATGGCCCGCCGGTCCTGGCCGCGGGCGGATTGATGGACGGCGCCGACATCAATGCGGCGCTCGCCGCCGGCGCCGCGGCGGCGGTGATGGGTACGGCTTTCAATGTGACGCCCGAGTCGGGCGCGCAGCCGGCGCACAAACAGGCGCTGCTCGATGCGGGCCGCGACTCCACCGTCATCACGCGGGCGTTCTCCGGCCGCCCGGCGCGCGGCCTCTACAACGAATTCATCGCTACGCTCGACGCCCGTGCAGCACGCATTCTGCCGTATCCGTTCCAGAACGCGCTCACTCGGCCCATGCGCAACGAAGCGGGCAAGCGCGGCGATGCACAATATCTGTCGCTCTGGGCCGGAAAAGGCGTCGCCCGCGTGCGCCCCATGCCGGCGGCCAAGCTGGTGGCGACGCTTCTCGGGGAGATGCAGAAGGGGCGTTGATCTTCGTCCATTGCGAGGATGGATAAGCAGTCCAATATTTCTGATAGCGTCATGCCCGGCCTTGTGCCAGGCATCCGCGACTTTCTTTTAAGAATCACCACGAAGGCACGAAGAAACACGAAGGAAACGAAGAAGATTATTCCTTCTTTTCCTTCTCCAACCTTCGTGCCTTCGTGGTGAAATCTTTAAGACGTGGATGCCTGGCACAAGGCCGAGCATGACGAAGAATAAGAATTTCACTAAAATAGTCGAGCATCCAAGGAACCCCGTATGAGCGACGATCCGACTCTGACCCATCTCACCCAGCTCGGCCGTCCCGTCGAGATTCCGGCCAATCCGGACGACGCGGTGCTGGAGGCCGTGCCTAATCCGCAGCAGGGCACGGTTTATCTCGTGCGCTTCACCGCGCCCGAGTTCACCTCGCTCTGCCCGATCACGGGCCAGCCCGACTTCGCCCATCTGGTGATAGACTACGTGCCCGATGCGCTGCTGGTCGAAAGCAAGTCGCTCAAGCTCTTCCTCAACAGCTTCCGCAATCACGGCGCCTTCCATGAGGACTGCACCGTCTCGATCGGCAAGCGGCTGATCGACGCGATCGCGCCCTCCTGGCTGCGCATCGGCGGTTACTGGTTCCCGCGCGGCGGCATCCCGATCGACGTGTTCTGGCAGACCGGCAATCCGCCCGATGGGCTGTGGTTGCCCGATCAAGGTGTCGCTCCTTATCGCGGCCGCGGCTGATCGATGAGTGATGCGGGCGCCGCGCTGAAAGAGCGCATCCGCGCCCGTGCCCTCGCGCTCGGTTTCTCGGCGGTCCACTTTGCCAGCGCCGAAACCGATCCAAAGCTCGATCACGACTTCACTGAATTCATCGCCGATGGCCGCCACGGCGACATGGACTGGCTGGCGCGCACGCCGGAACGCCGCACCTCGCCGCAGGGACTGTGGCCTGAGGCAAAAAGCGTGATCGTGCTGGGCGACAATTACGGCCCCGCCACCGATCCGCGTGCGGCGCTCGGCGATTCGACGCGCGGCGTGATCAGTGTCTATGCGCGCAGCCGCGACTATCACGACGTGATGAAGAAGAAGCTGAAGGCGCTGGCGCGCTGGCTGGCGGAAGACGAAGGTGGCGACGTGAAGGTCTTCGTCGATACCGCGCCGGTGATGGAGAAGACGCTGGCGCAGCGTGCCGGGCTCGGCTGGCAGGGGCGGCACACCAATCTCGTCTCGCGCCAGTTCGGCTCATGGCTCTTCCTGGGCGAGGTCTTCACCACGCTCGATCTGCCGCCTGATGCGCCTGAGACTGATCACTGCGGCTCGTGCCACGATTGCGAACCGGCCTGCCCCACGGGCGCCCTGAGCGGCGGGCGTATCGAGCCGCGGCTCTGCGTCTCGTATCAGACGATCGAGAACAAGGGCCACATTCCGCGCGAGCTGCGCGCCAAATTCGGCAACCGCATCTATGGCTGCGACGACTGTTTGGCCGCCTGTCCGTGGAACAAGTTCGCATCCCCAGCGGCCGAAGAAGGCTACACGCCGCGCGCGGGATTGGACGCGCCGCGCCTGGAGGAATTGGCCCGGCTCGACGATGCGGCGTTCCGCGCCATGTTCGCCGGTTCGCCGATCAAGCGCCTCGGCCGAAACCGGTTCATCCGCAATGTCCTGATCGCCATCGGCAACAGCGGCCGGGCGGAGTTGAGTTCGGCCGCGCTTCCGCTCCTCGAAGACCCATCGCCGCTCGTCCGCGCGGCAGCAGTATGGGCGTTGCGGCGGTTGCTCCCTGAGGTCGAGATCGCGCCGCTGGCAACGCGCTACCGTTCAGGCGAACCGGATCTCGATGTCAGGGCAGAGTGGGACCCCTAGTTCTGTTCGTCATTGCGAGCGGAGCGAAGCAATCCAGGCTTCAGGCACGGCCCTGGATTGCTTCGTCGCTTTGCTCCGCGCAATGACGGAGACTGCCTCCGCCTTATCGGTCGATCATGCTCTGCTGTTGCTCGGTATAGCGCTTGCCTTCGACCGGAACCTTGGCCACCGCATCGGCGATATCGCCGCGTTCCTGCGCCGTCAGCGTGAGGGCAGCCGCGGCGATATTCTCTTCGAGGCGATGCAGTTTCGTGGTGCCGGGGATCGGCGCGATCCATGGCTTCTGGGCCAGCAGCCAGGCCAGCGCGATCTGTGCCGCGGTTGCCTTCTTCGCCGCCGCGAGCCGGGCGATCAGGTCGACCAGTTTCTGGTTGGCCTTGCGCGCCTCGGCTGAAAACCGCGGATTGCTGGCGCGGATATCGGTGCTGGTAAATGCGGTGTTGGCATCGATCGCGCCGGTCAGGAACCCGCGGCCCAGCGGGCTGAAGGGCACGAAGCCGATGCCGAGTTCTTCCAGTGTCGGCAGGACGCTCTGCTCCGGTTCGCGCCACCACAGCGAATACTCGCTTTGCAGTGCCGTCACCGGCTGGACCGCATGCGCGCGGCGGATCGTCTTGGCGCTGGCCTCCGACAGGCCGAAATGCTTCACCTTGCCCTCGCGGATCAGATCCTTCACCGTGCCGGCCACATCCTCGATCGGCACATCGGGATCGACGCGGTGCTGGTAGAAGAGGTCGATCACATCGGTTCTGAGCCGCTTCAACGACGCCTCGGCCACCTCCCTGATGCGAGCCGGCCGGCTGTCCGTCCCACGGTGCTTGCCCGCCGCCGGATCGAACTTGAATCCGAACTTGGTGGCGATTACGACCGTGTCGCGGACCGGGGCAAGGGCTTCGCCGACCAGTTCCTCATTCGTGAAGGGTCCGTAGACTTCGGCGGTATCGAACAGGGTGACGCCGCGTTCGACCGCCGCGCGGATTACCGCGATGCCGGCCTGCTTGTCGACGGGCGGGCCATAGCCGGAGCTCAGGCCCATGCAGCCGAGACCGATGGCGGAGACTTCGAGGCCGTTCCGTCCGAGTTTGCGTGTCTGCATGGTCATACTCCTGCGATCAGCGGTACGAAGCGCCACGCGATTTCGCGGGCACTGAGGCTTAGCCGAGCTTGCGTCCCACCACCCAGGCGCCGAGCGCAACCAGGGCCATCAGCACCAGGGCGATCGAGTTGCCGAATTGGGCGAAGAGGGTGAGGTCGGGCAGGGCTTGCGGCAGGGCGCCGTCGAGCACGCCTTTCGCGCCGAGCGGCAGGCGCGAAATCACGCGGCCATAGGGATCGACGAAGGCCGTGATGCCCGTATTGCCGTTCCGGACGAGAGGAAGGCCTTCCTCGACCGCACGCATGCGCGAGGCGGCGAAGTGCTGATAGGGGCCGGCGGAGAGGCCGAACCAGCCGTCATTGGTGATGTTGAGCAGCCATTGCGGCCGGTGCTCGCGATCGACCACGGCGCCGGGGAAGATGCCTTCGTAGCATATCAGCGGACTGACCGGCGGCAGGCCCGGCAGATCGAGCGTGCGCAGGCCGGGGCCCGCGGAGAAATCGACCGAACCGGCGGTGATCTTCTGGAGCGGCAGGACATTGCGCAACGGCATGTATTCGCCGAACGGCACCAGATGGACCTTGTCGTAGGTGGCGATGATCTCGGCGGCGTTGTTGACCGCCTCCATGCTGTTCCAAACCTGATAGGGCTTGTCGGGCGGGGTCGCGCGCGGCGCGCCCGTGATGACGAGCCCGCCCGGCGGCGCAGCCTTGGCGACGGCGGCGCGGGCATTCTCGTCCTGCTCGATGAAATAGGGCGTGGCCGTCTCGGGCCAGATCACATCGGTAATCGTGTCGAAGCCCGAACCCAGGCTGAGCTGGATGTGATCGATCAGCTCGTTGGCCCGGTTGGCCGGAGCCCATTTCTCCTGTTGGGGGATCGAGGCCTGCACTAGGCGCAGCTTCACATGCGGCACGGTCGGCATCGCCTCGTCGGGTACGCGCGACCAGCCCCAGGCGGCGATGATCAGCAACAGGATCAGGCTCGCCCCCGTCGCGCCCGGGCCGGTGCGGCTCCAGCGTGCCAGCGTCGCCGGCATCGCCGTAACCAGCACCGAAAGCAGGCTCAGGCCGAAGGCGCCGGTCAGCGAGGCAAATTGCGCGATCGGCAAGGTGCCGACCCAGGCGGTCGCGATCAGGTTCCAGGGAAAGCCGGTGAAGATCCAGCCGCGCACCCATTCGGTGAAGGCCCAGGCGGCGGCCAGTGCCAGCACACGGCCGAGGCCGGGCGGCGCGATCTCGCGGGCGATCAGGGTGGCGATGCCGACGAAGAGCGCCAGCACCGCGCCGAGGCCCAGCACGGCAAAGGGGATCATCCAGCCGAACTTGGAGGGATCGACCAGGAGCGCGTAGGCGATCCAATAGATGCCCGCCGCGTGATGGGCCCAGCCGAACCAGAAGCCGGTGCCGAAGGCGCGCCAGCGGGTATGCGCCCCGTCCAGCATAAGGGCGAGGCCGGTGAAGCTGATCCACAGCAGCGGTACCCAGTTGAGCGGCGGGAGCGTCAGGGTGGCGAGGATGCCGAGAACCCCGAGGATTCCGGCGCGGCGCCATCCGGTGATGGCGCCCAGGCGCGCGGCGCGCTCGCGCCAGTCGGTCACCCGCCCGGCGAAGTTCACGCGGCCCGGTCCTCGCGTTTCGGCAGGTTGCGCACGCGCAGCCGTTTGATCCGGCGCGGATCGGCATCGACCACTTCGAACTCGACGCCCGAGGCATGCTTGATCAGCTCGCCGCGCGTCGGCACGCGGCCGGCCAGGAACGAGACCAGCCCGCCCAGCGTGTCGTTGGTTTCGCGCTCCTCGTCGCTGAAGATCGTGCCGACGCGGTTTTCGAATTCGGCCAGCGGCACGCGCGCATCGGCCTCGACCACGCCGCCGGCGCGCTCGACGAAGTCCGGATCGGCATCGGTGTCGTGCTCGTCTTCGATCTCGCCGGTGATCTGCTCGACCAGGTCTTCGATGCTGATCAGCCCGTCGATGCCGCCATATTCGTCGACCACGAGGGCCATATGGGTGCGCTTCAGGCGCATCTCGAGCAGCAGGTCGAGCACGCGGATCGAGGGCGAAACATAGAGGATGCGGCGGATGATGCGCGAAAGCTGGAACGGCGCGTCGCTGCTCATCAGGCTCAGCACGTCCTTGATATGGACGAAGCCGACCGCATCGTCGAGCGTGCCGCGATAGACCGGATAGCGCGAATGACCCTCGGTGTTCATCATCGACACGAGTTCCTCGCGCGAGATGCCGAGATCGACGGCCAGGATGTCGGCGCGCGGCACCATCACGTCCTGCGCGGTCACTTCGCGCAGCCGCAGGATGTTGGTCAGCAGGCGCCGCTCGTGGGCATCGATCGGCGCTTCGGTCGACTCGACGCGCTCTTCGATCAATTCTTCGATCGTCTCACGCACCTGCTCCTCGGCCTCGGAGGGGCGCAGGTTCTTGATCCAATTGCGCACGCGGCGCAAGCGGGAGGGCGAGGTCGTGCCGTTGCCGTTATGATGGCCGTTGCGGTCGCCGTTCATCGCGCAAGCTCCCCGGCATCAGGACCGTAAGGATCGGCGACGCCGAGCGTCTTGAGAATCTTGGTTTCCAGCGCTTCCATTTTTTCCGCGTCTGTGTCGCGCTCGTGATCGTAACCGCGCAGATGCAAGACGCCGTGCACCACCAGATGGGTGAGGTGATCGGCGAGTGTCTTGCCGTCGCGCTGGGCTTCGGCCTTGGTCGTCTCGAAGGCGATCACCACATCGCCCAGCGTGCGCGGCATCCCAATGGGGCGCGGTTCGTCGCCGAGCGCGGGGAAGGAGAGCACATTGGTCGGCTTGTCCATGCCGCGGAAGCGCAGGTTGAGGTCCTGCACGGTCTTGTTGTTGGCGAGCACAATGGAAATTTCCACGGCGCCCGAGACCTTCGTTCCGCCTTTGGGCGTGGGCGCTCCGAGCGCGGCCGTCGCCGCGCGCGCGCACAATGACTTCGCGCCGCGGAGTTTCGCCCAGGCGCGGCTCGGCGCGGTCACGGCGATCGCGGCCTTCATTTGCCGGCCTTCGTCTTGGCATGGGCGTCATAGGCCCGGACGATCTTGGTCACCAGCCCGTGGCGCACCACGTCGCGGTCGGTGAAGCGGATCACACCGATCTCGCCCATGCCGTGGAGAATATCAAGCGCATCCACCAGGCCCGACCGTTGCCCAGCCGGCAGGTCGACCTGCGAGGGATCGCCGGTCACCACCATGCGCGAATGTTCGCCGAGGCGCGTCAGCAGCATCTTCATCTGCACCGGCGTCGTGTTCTGCGCCTCGTCGAGGATGACGAAAGAATTGGCGAGCGTGCGGCCGCGCATGAAGGCGAGCGGCGCGACTTCGATGTCGCCGGCCTCGAGCTTCTTCGCCACCTGATCGCCCGGCAGCATGTCGTGCAGCGCGTCATAGAGCGGCCGCAGATAGGGATCGACCTTTTCCTTGAGATCGCCCGGCAGGAAGCCCAGCCGTTCGCCTGCTTCGACGGCGGGGCGCGAGAGCACGATACGGTCGACCTCGCCCTTGATCATCATGGTGACGGCTTTGGCCACGGCGAGATAGGTCTTGCCGGTGCCGGCCGGGCCGAGCCCGAACACCAGGTCGTGCTTGTCCATCGCGCGGATGTATTCGGCCTGCATCGGCGTGCGTGGGCCGATATGCTTGCGCCGGGTGATTAAGGTGATGGACGAGTCGGGCGCGGCGCCGTTGCCCATGCGCACGGCGGTGTCGATATCCTGCTCGCCGATGTCCTCGCCCTGTTCAAGGCGCTGATAGAGACCGTCGAGCACTTCGCTCGCACGTTCGACGCTTTCGGCAGAACCGGTGATGGTCACGCGGTTGCCGCGGGAGGCCAGGGCGACGCCCAGGCTGCGCTCGATATGGTCGAGATGGGCATTGTGCGGCCCAAACAGCATGTGAAGCAGCGAATTGTCGGCGAATTCGCGGACGGTTCGCACCTCACCCGACGCTCGATCACTCACGCGCAGGCTCGCTCCTCCACGATTTCGGCTGTCAGAGAATTGGGATGCGCCGCCACGATGCGCAAGGGCTGCACCGTGTTCAGCATATGGGCCGGCGCTTCCACATGGATCGCCTGCATATAGGGGCTGCGCCCGCCCAGCTGGCCGGGGCGGCGGCCCTTGCGGTCGAGCAGCACGTCCATCGTGCGGCCGACGCAGCTCGTGTTGAATGCCGTGCTGCGCTCGCCGATCACGGCCAGGATGCGGGCCAAGCGGTCTTCCTTCTCTTCGTCGGACAGCTGATCATCCATGTCGGATGCCGGTGTGCCGGGGCGCGTGCTGTATTTGAAGCTGTAGGCGCTGGCGAAATTCACCGTGCGGATCAGCTCGAGGGTTTCTTCGAATTCGGCTTCGGTCTCGCCGGGGAAACCGACGATGAAATCCGACGAGAGCGCGAGGTCGGGCCGCGCAGAACGCAAACGATCCACGATACGCAGATAGTCCTCGACGCGATGCTTGCGGTTCATCGCCGCCAGGATGCGGTCCGACCCGCTTTGCACCGGCAGGTGCAGGAAGGGCATCAGCTTCGCTTCCGCGCCATGGGCCGCGATCAGCGCGTCGTCCATGTCGAGGGGGTGCGAGGTGGTGTAGCGGATGCGCGCGAGCTCGGGAATCTCGGCCAGCGCCTTGATTAGCCGGCCCAGGCCCCAAACACTCTTGTCGGTACCGTCGCCATGCCAGGCATTGACGTTCTGGCCCAAGAGCGTGATCTCGACCACGCCCTGTTCGACCAGCTTGCGCGCTTCCTTCAGGATCGCCGCGGCGGGGCGCGAATACTCGGCGCCGCGGGTATAGGGCACCACGCAGAACGTGCAGAACTTGTCGCAGCCTTCCTGCACGGAGAGGAAGGCGCTCGGCCCGTCGGCGCCGGGCGCGGGCAGATGATCGAATTTCGGTTCGGCGGGGAATTCGCAGTCCACCACGGCGCGGGAATCGGCCGCCGCCACCATCGCCGGCAGGCGGTGATAGGTCTGCGGACCCAGCACGATGTCCACGAACGGCGCACGTGCGAGGATTTCCTTGCCCTCGGCTTGCGCCACACAGCCGGCCACCGCGATCAGCATCTTGCCGCGCTTGGCGGCCTCGCGCTCTTCCTTCATTTCGCGCAACCGGCCGAGTTCGGAGAACACCTTCTCCGATGCGTGTTCGCGGATATGGCAGGTGTTGATGATGACCAGATCGGCGCTCTGGGCGTCTTCGCCCGGGGCATAGCCCATCGGCGCCAGGACTTCCGCCATCCGGGCGGAGTCATAGGCGTTCATCTGGCAGCCGTAAGTCTTGATGAAAAGCTTCTTGGGCAAAGGCGTGTCCTTGTCGGAACGTTAGCGCGGAATCGGCCCCAAAGTCCACTGCGGGCCGCACCTGTCACGGTGCCGCAATATTGGTCAATTCATTGAATCAATGAAGATATTCGAGGCTTATGCGAGCTCGGGCAGGGGCTCGTTCGGGTCGGGAAGGCGGCCTGCATTGGCCGCCGCCAGACCGTTGGCGATCTGCCGGTGGCAGTGATCGGTCAGCGCCTTGCGGGAACCGAAGGCCTCAAGGCTGGTCACCGGATGCAGCTCGATTTCGACGGTGGTGATCCCAAGCCCGATCATGTTCCAGAGATGGGGCGCGAGCGCCATGTCGCCGAACCAGGAAAACAGGTGGCGTTGGCTGTGGCCGACCGGCATGCCGTCGAGCCGCGTATAGGCCAGCGTCACCGGCTGCACGGCCAGCGCACGGCCGTCGCTGTCCTTCACCGCGGCGGCGGAGAGCAGCGCGCTCTTGAAGCCGCGCACGATATTGCCGTCGTTGCTGGTGCCTTCGGGAAACAGGATCAGCGACTCGCGCGCCTTGGTCAG
>CAZNZI010000374.1:0-4690 GCA_964577475.1 uncultured Rhodospirillaceae bacterium | reverse complement strand
CCTCGCAGGAAAAGGCGATCAGCCGCCCCGTCTTCATCTGCTGCAGACGGGTGATCTCGGGCATGTCGAGTTCCATATCCTCGGCCAGCAGGTCGAGCATCTGGCCCGCCACCATGCCGTAGTCGCCGGCGGCGGAAGCGAGCTCGACCACGAGGTCGCAGCGCACCTTCGGGTCGCTGTGGGTGTCCTCGGCGCCCAGCACCTCGAAGGCGCGGGTGAGCAGCGCATCGCCGGCCAGGATCGCGGTCGCTTCGTCGTATTGCTTGTGGGCGGTCGGACGGCCGCGGCGCAGGTCGTCGTCGTCCATCGCCGGCAGATCGTCATGGATCAGCGAATAGCAGTGGACCATCTCGATCGCCGCGGCGGTGCGCATCGCCGAGACCTGGGAGACGTTGAACAGTTTCGAGGTCTCGAGCACCAGGAACGGGCGCAGGCGCTTGCCGCCTTCCAGCGCCGAATAGCGCATCGCTTCGCGCAGCCGCTTCTCGGGCCCGTCGCCGACCGGCAGCAAACGGTCGAGTTGCGTGGTGACGGCCCGGGCGGATGCGCCCATGGCCTCGGCAAGAGCGACCATCAGATCTTCCTCAGCCGATATTGGCGGGCGCGGTGGATACGGTGCCGTCGGGACCGAGCACGATGCGCTCGATGCGCGCCTCGGCCTCGGCCAGCTTGGCTTCGCAATGACGCTTCAGCAGGGCACCGCGCGTATAGGCATCGATCGCCTCGTCGAGCTTGCCTTTGCCTTCCTCAAGTTGGCGCACGATGCCCTCAAGCTCCTTGAGCGCATCTTCGAAATTCAGTTTTGCAATGTCGGCGGGAATGTCGGCCAAGAGCTGCTCCGGGCGGGTCTGAAAACCGGGCGCAGTTTACGCCGCGCTTCCCGCCTCGGGCAAGCTACTGGCAGAAGCCTCTTCAGCCTTGATTCGCCACGCTTTTACGCGCGGATTCATGATCCGGAACCAAAGCGGCGGAAACAGGGCGACGCCGATCATCGCCCCATAGCTGGCCGGAAGCTGCGGCGCGTCGGGATAAACCCGCAGGAATTGATAGGGCCGGCCGGGCTGGGCGTGGTGGTCGGAATGCCGACCAAGCTCGATGATGTAGCGGTTGGTAAGCCGGTGGTACGAGTTCCAGGAGTGCTGGGGCTCCTGCGGCTCATAACGGCCCGGCGCGACCTCGCGGCGGTAGAGGCCGTAGTGCTGGCAGTAGTTGGTGGCCTCCAAGAGCGTCACCGCGAAGGCGATCTGCATCGCGTAGAAGGCGAGCCCCAGCCAGCCGAGCCAGACATACAGAGCGACGAGGATCGCGATCTCGATCACGGTCATGCGCAGCACTTCGTTATCGATCGACCAGGCGGGCTTGCCGATCTTCTTCAAGCGTTCGGCTTCGAGTGTCCAGCCGCTCGCCACCTGGCCCGAGAGCGTGCGCGGGAGGAACAGCCAGAACATCTCGCCGAAACGCGCCGTGGCGGGATCGCGCGGCGTGCCGACATAGCGGTGATGGCCGCGCACATGCTCGACCGCCCAATGGGGATAGGCGAGGCCGAGCAGGATCATCCGGCCGGCGGCTTTCTCCAGCGTGTTGGTCCGATGCACCAGCTCATGGGCGAGCGTGAAGCCGATCGCGCCGTTGGAGAGGCCCAAGGTCGCGACGATGCCGAGCTGGATCCAGAGCGGTAGCGGCTGGGTGCAGGCGACCCACAGGACATAGAGCGTCACGGCGATCTGGAGCGGCGCGTAAATCAGGATCATCCAGGTGAAGGCAGAGCGACGGGTCTCGCGCTGCGGTGGCTCGACCGGTGTCGCGTCGAGCGGCACGAACATATCGAGGACCGGCAGCAGCACCAGGGAGACGACCCAGGGCACGATCCAGAACCCATCGCCGCGATACGCGCTGAAGAAGGTCGCGACGGGCAGGAAGAACAGCAGCAGGAAGGTCCAGGGCGCGGGACCCCGGTAGGTTTCCGGCGTCGCCGACACGCTCAGGCGCTGGCTCCGGCACTGACCGGCGGCAGCCGTTCCAGATAGCGGGAGAGCCCGCCGGTCAGGAACAGGTACAGCATGAAGAAGTCGGCAATGAAGGAGAGCACCGGATGCTCGAAGGTCTTCGGGATGTTGCCTTCGAAGATCGGATGGGTCGGCATCGCCATGCCGTAGCCCAGGATCGGTGCCGCTACCAGGAACTCCCAGTTCCAGGTGACGAAGAACAGGATCACCGCGATCACGCCCAGGGTCGTGCCGACATAATGGATCGCACGGGTGCGCGGGTCGCGATGCGCGGCCAGGTATTCGGGGAAGAATTCCGTAAAGGTCGGTCTGCGCTTGGACATAGGGTTCCTCCCGAAACAGCGGGATTTCACATTATATCGTTATGCCCATGGGGTGCGCAAAGGGGGCCTTTTTCAATCACCCGGCCGCCACTCGAACGCTTCCCCCCCCCCCCCGACGCCGGTGGCGTACCGTTGAGTCGATCGCCACGGCAAGTTCCGCGGGACCGGTCACGAAATCGGGCTTGCCGCCGAAACTGATCGCGTTTTCCGGCATGCCGTCGCGGGGACCCGAATTGGGCGTCCGCACCATGGTCAGGCCGCCCCCCCGACGGATGGCGGCCAAACCCTGTGCCCCATCCTGCAAGGCGCCGGACAGGACAACGCCGATGGTCCGCCGCCCGCCGTGTTCCGCCACGGAATCGAAGAGAAGATCGACGGTGCCATTCCGGTACTGGCGCCGGGAATCGTCGATCATTCCCATCCTTCTGTCCGCGGCCAGAACGAGGTGGACGCCGGGTTCGCCGATATAGGCGGTGGAGCGCCGGGCCATTTCTCCATGCGAGGGGATCAATACTGGCATGGCTGAGCCCCGCGACAAGATATCGCGCAGGACGCTGATGTGACCCCATTGCCGGTGAAGGACGACCATGACGATCGCCGGAATATCGGGCCGCAAACACGCCAGCAGCAATTTGATGTCGTCGAGGCCTGCGACGCCGGAGGCGCCTACGGCCACCACCCAATCAGCGAGGAGCGCGGCGGCAGGTGAACGTGGTCGCGGATTCGATCGAGGGAGACGCGATGCCATAGCTCCTCCTGTTGGACAGGGCGGGAGCGCTGGCATCTCTCAGTCACCGGCGGCCGAAACTTGAGCCGATGATGAATACGACCATGCGCCCCCTTATGGTGCGCAGCAACGGAGATAGCGGCAGGGGCTGTGACCGAACGGTGACCGGCCCGGTTGGCATCCGATTGCCAACCGGCGGATCAATGCGCCGTCCCCTTGCGGCGAATGCCTCGTTTCGGGGCAGCCACCGCCGCGGCCCGATCGGCTTCTTCCTTCTTCAGGCGCAGGTTCCGCAATTGCGCGATCTTCTCGGCTGCAGCCTCGCGCAGCTTCAGGCGCTCCTGCCACGCCGCCTCGTCGTCCTGCTTGGCCTTGGCAAGCTGGGCCGCGGCGGCGGCGCGCGCCTCCTCGGCGCGGATCATTGCAGCAGTCTTCACCATGGTGCTCTCCAACAAAGGGTTCGCGCGTCCACGGCAAAACGGGCGCAGCCCAGGCCAGGCGCGGCGGACAATGCAACAGCGGGGAGGGCCGGTTCTTGTAGCACGCGCGGGACGCGCGGTGACCGGCCTCGATCGGTGTGATTGATATGGTGTGCGAAGGCCCGGTTATCAACCGGCGGCGGCGATGGTCACAGGGCGAGGCGGAGCGGGCGCTCGACGTGTCCGGCGTGACGAAATGGGCGTGCGACTCAGCCCGCGGCCGAGCGGGTTTCGGGCTTCAGGCCGTCGGCCACCGAACGCAGCCAGGCTTCGTTGTCGTCGCCGGCCTTGTCCTCGTCCTTGAAGCGCTCCTTGAGCGTCAGGATCGCCGGCAATTCCCGTTCGAACAGGAGCACCAGTTTGGGATCGAAATGCTTTCCGGCGCGGTCCTTGAGGAAGCTGACCGCTTGATCGACCTCCCAGCGCGGCTTGTAGGGCCGCTCCGACAAGAGCGCGTCGAACACGTCGGCGATGGCGGTCAGCCGCCCGGCGATCGGAATGGCGTCGCCCTTCAGCCCATGCGGATAGCCGCTGCCGTCCCATTGCTCGTGATGGGTCAGCGCGATCGCACGGGCGAGGTCGAGCAGGGCGAAGCCGCTATCGGCCAGGATTTCGCCGCCGATCTCGGCATGGCGCTTCATGATCGTCCATTCGTCGAGGTCGAGCCGGCCGGGCTTGAGCAGGATCGCATCGGGGATCCCGATCTTGCCGATATCGTGCAAGGGCGCCGCGTCCCTGATGGCGATCGCCTCGTCGTCGGGCAGGCCGGCGGCCAGCGCCAGGTGATGGGCGAACTGGCTCATGCGCACGACATGCTGGCCGGTTTCGTTGTCGCGGAATTCGCCGGCGCTGGCGAGGCGGCGGATCACTTCCTTGCGCGTCGATTCGAGTTCCTGCGTGCGCTCCTGGACGCGCCGCTCCAGCTCGGCGTTCAGCCGCTCGGTGCGCCGCGTGTTGAGTTCGAGTTCGAGCGCGTTGCGCACCCGGTGCAGCATCTCCCACAGCATGAAGGGCTTGGTAATGAAGTCGCGCACGCCGGCCGCCAGCGCGCGGCGCTTGGTGTCTTCGTCGGTCTGCGCGGTAATCACGATGATCGGCACGCGGTGGCCGCCGTCCATCGCATGGAGCTGGGCCATGAACACGTGCCCGTCCATC
>CAZNZI010000373.1:0-10626 GCA_964577475.1 uncultured Rhodospirillaceae bacterium | reverse complement strand
GACGAAGAATTCTGGCGGCAGCGGATGGCCTGGGAGCCAAATAGGCTCTCTGAAGCTGAAATGATTGGATCGCCAGTCGAGAATTCTGGCGTCAGGTATTACGAATTTGAATTGAGATTAGCATCGGATCTTTTCCCGCCTAAGCAAGGAGGAATCCAGCATCTGTTTGGAATTCTGGCGGGTGATCTGTTCACGTTCGCTATTCCTCCAATCGAAATCAAAAGCGTTAACGTGATCGAACTGCGGCTCCCGGATAACTGGCGCGAGTCTCAATTCGACAATTTCCGTAAAGGTAAATCGAACTCGATTGGCGACATTCGGACTCAGTTCGGGCTCGAAGATGGCATGCCGCTTCTCGCTTATTCGTTTAAGCCCCGAGTAGGGTTTAGGATGGATGTTCTGGAGGACATCGCCAGACAAGTCCTGGGTGCTGGATTCAATTTGGTTGAACTCGACACTCGCTTTGTCGCGGAAGACGAAACTGCACTGAATAAGCTAGTTGAACTCGCGGCGAGACTCGCCGGAGAAAAGAGAAAACATATCGGGCGCCTTTCTATCAATCTGTCGCTTCCATCAGATTTGGCCCTAACCACAGCCGCCCAGCTATGCGCAAAAGTTCAGCCTCCCGTTATTGTAAAGGTTGATGGCGGCCTCAATGGGATGTCAACGCTTCAAAGCATGAGGCGTCATGATCTACGGAGTGGGAATGGTTGCCCTCCAATCATAACCTGTTATCCGCTGCTTCGATCAACTCTGTCTCAGTACGTGCCCCAAGCTGAATTCGTGGCCGCACTCGCGAGCTCGGGCGCAGACATTATTTATCCCGGTGGTCGTCCGGACGTAGGATTGATGGCGCGGTCCCTCTCTGGTCACGCACGTGAGCAGCAGAGCTTGGTCTCGTCTGTCGACCGATATCGGCGCCTCATACGCCAGGGCTGGCCAATGCCGTCCGTCGCAGGAGGTATTTATACTGGCCAATTGCAAGCTTTCTACGAACTGCTAGGGCCAAATGTAGCGTGGTTCATTGGAGGTAGTATCGCACTTCACACCAATGGTCCCAAAGCCGGTGCGGCAATTTGCGTTGAGATAGCCAGGCGAGCTAGAGATTTGCGCGCAGCAGCAGGCAATGATTGGGCGGACAATCTTCCCGCAGATTTTGCACTAAAATGCGAAAGAATGTATGAGGGGAGGTCCTCCTTGCCTTCCGATCAATTGAAGTATGTTTCTCCAAAAGAGCATTTGGCAGGGGTCGTAGACTTAAAGCCCTTCACATCGTGAGGAACGGTGGGCCACATTTCTCTCCAAGATATATGGTGCTCTCTCAACTCTTCATTCGGAGGGCCATTTCTAGCGATTGTCACCTTCGGTGGATTCTTAGCTTTAGGCCGCTCGCTCGTAAATTTTCCTCCTAGCTTTACGACTAAGGATTTCGTTTGGCGGGAAGGTAAAAATCAACGTCGCCGTCTCGTAATGGCTCTGGGGATTATTACGGCTGTTCTTCTCGTCGGGAATATCCTGGCCTATATGAATGCATTTTCTGCTAATCGAGCGGTTGCGGCGTCTTGTTTGTCAGTACCCATCTCACCTGATGGTAGATGTGCTCTTCTATTTTTCTATGCATCGTCGCTTTTGAGTGCGGTCAGCGGGACGATTTACGCTTTCTTACTCGGCTCGCTAAATCGAGTGCAAAGGTAGCAAGAGGGTTCTCACCTCAGCACCTCAGCCTCCACCCCGAGCGCCTTCGCCAATGCCGCCGCCAACTCCGGCGTCATCTCCACCTCGCCCTCTTCGAGTTGCGCGATCAGCGTCTCGTCGATGTCGAGGCCGAGATCATTGAGGCGCGCGGCCAGGCACAGGGTGGAGAAGCCGCGGCCGCCGCGCACGGTACACCCCAAGGGCTAAACTCCGCCCGGTTCCCGCTGCTCGGGCTCCCTGCTATAATCGCCCCATGACCGAACGGGACACCATCATCGCTGGGCTTAAGGCGGCATTGCCGTCGCTGCGGCACGACTTTCCGATTCACGCCCTGGGCGTATTTGGATCGCTGGCGCGGGGCGACGCGACGGCCGCCAGCGATATCGACGTGCTTGTCGAATTCGAGCATCCGGTCAGCCTCTCGGCGTTCCTCGCGCTCGAGGAGCGGCTGGCCGCCATCGCCGGACGCGACGTCGATCTGGTGACCCGCGATGCGTTGAAGCCCTATATGGGCCGCAGCGTCATGCGCGACTTGATCAGTCTGTGACGGCCCCGCGCGACTATCGCGACTTTCTCAACGATATCGTCGCGGCCTGCCGCTCAACCATCGGCTTCGTCGCCGGGATGACTCTCGAACAGTATCTCGCCGATGAGAAGACGCGCTTCGCCGTTATGCGTGGCTTTGAAATCATGGGTGAGGCGGTTCGGCATATCCCCGATGCGATCAAGACCGCAAACGCCGATATCCCGTGGCCGGTCATGGCAGCGGTGCGCAACCGCGTGGTCCACGGCTATTTCGGGATCGACGATTCGATTCTCTTTGTCACCGTTCGCGATGATCTTCAGCCGTTGCTGCCCAAGCTCGAACGGCTTGCCCGCGATCACGGTGTGTCCGGCTAGGCGTGGACGTTCAGGGCTTCCCTCACCCCAACATCTCCGCCTCCACCCCCAGCGCCTTCGCCAGCGCCGCCGCCAGTTCCGGCGTCATCTCCGCCTCGCCCTCCTCAAGTTGCGTGATCAGCGTCTCGTCGATGTCGAGGCCGAGATCGTTGAGGCGCGCGGCCAGGCGCAGGGTGGAGAAGCCGCGGCCGCCGCGCACGGCGCACAGCGGAGGCACGCCGTCGGCGATCATCCGCGCCATGGCGAGCGTCAGGCCTTGGCCGGGGCTCGGGCCGCTCGGCGGCGGCGCGGGGCTGAGTGGCCGCGCTTTTCCATCCGACGGCGGCGGGCCGGGCAGGGCGTAGGTTCGCGGCGCTCCGGTCGCCGGCGTTGCCGCCTGGGGCGCCTCCGTTCTCCGCGCCGCGCGCTGCTGCTCAAGCCCGTCGAGATAGAACAGGATCGCCAGCTTCATGATCGCATGCCGCGTCAGGCCCGAGCGGTGTGCGGCCTCGGCCAGCCGCTCGAACTCGCGCCCCGCCAGCTTGATGCTGGTGGTCATGCTGTCGGCCGAGCGCGGGCGGCGCTGCTTCTGCGCCAGCACATAGGTCTGGCCCTTATAGGTGACCCTGGGAGGCGCGGTCATGGGGCCGGTGCCGTCACGAGGTCGGTGCCGTCATAAGGGCGCCTCAAGAGGGGTGTTGCCGCCGTGCGACGGGGGTGAAACACGATGGGCGCAGGGGGTGAAACCCCGGCGAGCCCTGGGGTGTTGGCAGCCTGTTTGGGGGGTGAAAGCGGCCGGTCGGGCAGGGCCCAGGGGGTGTTAGCGGGACTGGAATTACAAGGCTTTAGAGGGCCGCGCGGCATGGAGGGGTTATAGGCGAATTATGCGAAAAGTGCAAGTTTTATGTTTTAGTAAGTTGATATTATTGAAATTACGAAAAGTGTTTCACGTGAAACATTCGCAAATTGGAAAAAGACGCGCGAACGAATTCAACCCCGTCACTTCCCCTGCGCGCTTCGCGCGCCCTAACGAAGATGGCGGCAAAGCCGCCGGGGCGGGAGTCCAGGGCAGCACGGGAAACGGCCCTGGATTCCCGCCTGCGCGGGAATGACTGTCGAGTGAGCCGAAGTGGCGAGCGCTCGCTTTGGGAGCTCGAAGCCGCCATCCCGTCCCCTTGGCGCGCTTGGTGCCTTAGCGGTGAATCCTACTTCGCGGTCTGCTCCGTCCGCCCTTCCGCCAGCGCGGCGCGCACATGGGTGGCGAGGTCGTTTATGTGGAAGGGCTTCTGCAACAGCCGCAGGCCCGGGTCGAGGCGGCCCTGGTGGATGACGGCCTCGGCGCTATAGCCCGACATGAACAGCACCTTCAGCCCCGGCCGGATCTCCTGGGCGCGGTCGGCGAGCTTGCGGCCGTTCATGCCGCCGGGCAGCGAGATGTCGGTCAGCAGCAGAACGATCTCCTTGTGGGCCTCCAGCAGCGGCCAGGCGTCCTCGGCCGTGCGCGCGCCATAGACCGTGTAGCCCAGCCGTTCGAGCAGCTGCGTGACGAGATCGCGCATGTCGTGCTCGTCCTCGACCAGCAGGATCGATTCGCGGCCGCCCTGGCTGCGGGTGTCGGCCTTCTTCGGCGCGGCGTCCTTGCCCTTGGCGGCCTCGGCGGCACCGGCTTCCGCGGTCTTGGCGCGCAGGAAATAGAGGCTGACCGTCGTGCCCGAGCCGACCTCGCTGTAGATCTTGATATGGCCGCCCGACTGTTTGACATAGCCATACACCATGGACAGGCCGAGCCCCGTGCCCTTGCCGGTCTCCTTGGTGGTGAAGAAGGGTTCGAACACGCGGTCGACCGTTTCCGGCGGCATGCCGGTGCCCGTGTCGGTCACCGAGATCACCACATATTCGCCTTCGGTCATGCCGCCGGCGCGCAGCGCATCCATCGCTTCCAGGCGCTGGTTGCGCGCGTCGATCGTCAGCTTGCCGCCCTCGGGCATCGCGTCGCGCGCATTGAGGGCGAGGTTGAGCAGGGCCGTCTGCAACTGCGCCGGATCGGCGTCGCAGGCCCACAGATCGCTGGGATAGACCTCCTTGATCTCGATCGGGTCGCCCAGTGTCCGGCGCAGCAGCCGCACGATCTCGTGCAGGGTCGTCGGCACCTCGATCCGCACCGGCTGCAGCGGCTGGCGGCGCGAGAAGGCGAGCAGGCTGCGCGTCAGGGTGGCGCCGCCGTTGACGGCCTTGACGCAGGCCTCGACCCATTCGCGCAAGGCCGGCCGGTCGGCCAGCTCGTCCTGGATCATCTCAAGCCGGCCCAGCAGTACGCCGAGCAGGTTGTTGATGTCGTGGGCGATGCCGCCGGTCAGGTTGCCGACCGCCTCCATCTTCTGCGCCTGGAGCAGCTTGCGTTCGAGGTCCGAGCGTTCCTGTTCGGCGCGCTTCCGTTCCGTGATGTCGCGGATGGCGATCTGCACGGCCGGCGCCCCGTCATATTCGATCGGGATGCGCCGCACCTCGCAATCGATCGCCACCCCGTCCAGCCGCAGGATCCGCTCGCCGACGATGGGCGCGGAAACGCCGGGCTCGCCCCGCTCGACCTGCGCGGGCGTGCTCGCGATCCGGTCGATCACCGCTTGCCGGTCGTCGGCATGGACGAAGTCGAGCAGGTTGCGGCCGACCAGTTCGTCCAGTGTCTGCGCGCCCAACAGCCGCACGCCCGCCGGGTTGACATAAAGGATCTTGCCGGCGCGATGCACGCCCATCGCCTCGGGCGTCCATTCGGTCAGCAGGCGGAAGCGCCGCTCGCTGTCGCGCTTCCTGTTGAGCGAGCGCTCCAGCCCGGCCAGCAGCATGATCGTCGAGAAGGTGATCAGCGAATCGACGAGGAGGAAATTGACCGAGATGACCGCCCATTTGATCTGGGGCATCGCCTCGTAGCGGGCTACGACGATGTCGGCATCCACCAGATAGCCGCCGAGGCCCAGGGTGACGGCGTTCAGGATCAGGGCGGCGATGGCGGGCTTGGGTCCCAGCAGCAGGGCGGCGAAGACGGGCACCGCCATCAGATAGATCTGCGCGGCATGACCGACCTTGAACAGCAGGAGCGTGCCCAGCAGGTAGACCAGCACCAGCAGGTTCCAGGCGCGGAACCGGTAGGGCAGCGACTGCTTGCGCCAGAGGACCAGGATCCAGATCAGCGCGACGGTATCGGTGGCGGCGACCGACCAGAACTGGGTCACCACCGAAAGGGCGATGCTCGGCACGGCGGCCACCGTGCCCAGGATCGCCATCACCAGCATGACCACCGACAACACGCGCGCCCGCCAGGCGGCGATGTCGTCGAGGTCGGTCTGGCCCGAAAAGAGCCTGTCGCGCAGGGAGTGCAGAGCCTTCATCGTGACGGCCTATACCGCTTCCCCCCGCCCGCCGGAAGTGACGCCGACCGGAAGCAACGAGGCCGTCCCGGGCGCCCCCAGGGAGACGCGCCGGTTACGCCGCCGTGTTGGCCGCGACCGCGTGACCCTGCTGCTCGCTCACTTTGCCCAGCAGGAAGTCGCGGAACACGGCCACGCGCTTGGAATGGCGCAGTTCTTCCGGATAGACGAAATAGGCGTCGATATTCGGCCCCTTCAGCTCGGGCAGAACCGCCACCAGCCGGTCGGCCTCGCGGCTCAGATAGTCGGGCAGGGCGGCGATGCCGAGCCCGCTCTGGCAGGCGCGGAAGATGCCGTAGACGTTGTTGATGGTCAGCGCCGGGCGCCGCTGGCGGTCGGGCTTGGCGCCCGCGTCGAGCAGCCAGTTGATCCCGCCGGCCGGCAGCTTGGCGTCCTCGCCGAACACGATCAGGCGGTGGTTGTCGAGATCCTCCACCTTCTGCGGCGCGCCGAACTTCTCCAGATATTCGGGGCTGGCATAGACCTTCCAATGCAAGGTCATCAGGTGGCGCTGGACCAGGTCGGGCTGGCGCGGCGGGGCAAGGCGGATCGCCACATCGGCTTCGCGCATGGCGAGATCCAGCTCGCCGTCATCGACGACGAGCGACACCTGGATGTCAGGATAGCGCTCGAGGAAACCATGGATGCGGGGCGTCAGCCACAGCGTGCCGAAGGCGACCGTGGTGGTCACCTTGAGCGGGCCGGCGGGGCTTTCGCGCGTATCGGCCAGCCGCGCCTCGGTCATGGCCAGCTTCGAGAACACGTCGCGGGCGGTGTGATAGAGCAACTCGCCCTGCTCGGTCAGGATCAGGCCGCGGGCATGGCGGTGGAACAGCGGCACCGAGAGGCTTTCCTCCAGCGCGCTGATCTGGCGGCTGACCGCCGATTGGCTCAGGTTCAACTGCTCGCCGGCATGGGTAAAGCTTCCCGCCTCGGCGACGGCGTGGAAAACCCGCAACTTGTCCCAGTCCATAATTCAATCGGGGGTAGCGCCGCGCTCAAATGCCGGAACCGGGACTTCCCGGCTCGCGGGCGCGGCTATCTCCCCGCCCCTTGCTATTGTGCTGCCACCGAATGCACCTGTCCATGGTGGGCCAGGAAGCGGTCGGCTTCCAAAGCGCTCATGCATCCGGTGCCGGCGGCCGTGACCGCCTGGCGGTAGATCTTGTCCTGAACGTCGCCGGCCGCGAACACGCCCGGAATGCCCGTCTGGGTTGTTCCCGGTTTGGTGATCAGATAGCCCTCGCTGTCCATCTCGAGCTTGCCCTTGAACAACTCGGTGTTCGGGGTGTGCCCGATGGCGATGAACAGGCCGTCGATGGCCAGATTGCTGATCGCGCCGGTCTTGACGTTCTTCAGCTTGAGGCCAGTGACCGACGGCGGATCTTCGCTGCCGGTCACCTCGTCGACCACGTTGTTCCACACCAGTTCGATCTTCGGGTTGGCGCGTAGGCGGTCCTGCAGGATCTTCTCGGCGCGCAGGCTGTCGCGGCGATGGATCAGGGTCACCTTGTCGGCCATATTGGCCAGAAACAGGGCTTCCTCGACCGCCGTATTGCCGCCGCCGATCACCGCGACGTTCTTGTTCTTGAAGAAGAACCCGTCGCAGGTCGCGCAAGCCGAGACGCCGAAGCCCTGGAACTTCTTTTCCGACTCCAGGTTCAACCACCGCGCTTGGGCGCCGGTGGCGATAATCATCGTGTCGCCGGTATAGGTGTCGCCCGAGTCGCCGACGCAGGTGAACGGCCGCTTCGAGAAGTCGACCGAAACGATCGTGTCCTGCATGAAGCGCGTGCCGACATGCTCGGCCTGAGCCTGCATCTGCTCCATCAGCCACGGGCCTTGGATGGTCTTGGCGAAGCCCGGATAGTTCTCGACATCGCTGGTGATGGTCATCTGACCGCCGGGCTGCATGCCGGCCACCAGAATCGGCGACAGGTTCGCGCGCGCGGCATAGATCGCAGCCGTCAAACCCGCGGGACCCGAGCCCAGAATCAGCACTTTGGTATGAAAGTTGGTCATGGCTCCTGCCTCAAACCCCCGCACCAGCCCTTATGACCGTTAATATATAGGGTGGGTTGGTGCGGATGCGAAATTTCATTTCAGGCCTTGGATTCGCTGCACTGCACAACTAATATAATTACCCTAAATAGGTGCGCGGAGTCATGAGTGCAATGCAGAGGATCAAACTCGACCGGATTGACCGGCGAATCCTCGATGATCTTCAGAACGATGGCCGGATGACGAATGTCGATCTGGCCAAGCGGGCGGGCATCTCCGCGCCCCCCTGCCTGCGCCGTGTCCGCGCATTGGAACAAAACGGTTTCATCCAGGGCTATCACGCTCAAGTCGATCCGCATGCGCTCGGCTTCAACGTGACGGTCTTCGCCCAGGTCGGGCTCAACAGCCAGGCCGAGCCGGACCTCAAGGCATTCGAAGAGCTGGTTAACCAATGGCCCGAGGTACGCGAGTGCCATATGCTGGCCGGCGAGACCGACTTCCTGTTGAAGATCGTCGCTGAGGACTGGGATTCCTATCAGCGCTTCCTGACCACCAAGCTGACGGCGGCGCCGAATATCAGCCACGTCAAATCGGCGCTCTCGATCCGTAGCGGCAAGCTGCTGCCGGGCGTGCCGATCACGGTGGATGTGGACGAGGAAGAACCGGCGGCCTGATCGCCGCGCTCAATCGTCTTCGCTGTCGATCACCGTTTTCCCGTCGACCATCCGCGCGCGGCCCTCAGCCACGAGCTTGAGCGCTGCCGGATAAAGCCGATGCTCGGCCTCGAGTACCCGCGCGGCCAGCTTGTCCTCGTCATCGCCCTCCATCACCGGCACCGCTTGCTGGATGATGGTCGGCCCCGCATCGAGTTCGGGCGTCACGAAATGGATGGTGCAGCCGTGATACTGCACCTTTGCCTCCAGCGCGCGGCGGTGAGTGTGCAACCCGGGGAATTCGGGCAGCAGCGACGGGTGGATGTTGAGCAACCGTCCTTCCCAGGCGCGTGTGAATCCGGGTGTCAGCAGACGCATGAAGCCGGCGAGGCAGACGAGATCGATCCGTGCCGCGTGCAGCGCGGTGTCGACGGCGGCGTCGAATAGATCGCGGCTCGCAAATTCGCGGTGGTTGATCACCTCGACTGGCACGCGGGCGTCGCGGGCGCGATCGGTCGCCCCGGCACCCGGCACGTTGACGATCACCAGTTTGACCGCCGCAGGGAAGGCAGGGTCGGCGCAGGCATCGAGCAGGGACTGCAGATTGCTGCCGCGGCCCGAGGCCAGAACGGCGACACGTTTTTTCGGCGGGCTCACCCCGGCCAGGCGCGATCGGCGCCAAGCAGTTTGACCTCGGGTGCACCGCTGCCCTTGACGACCCGGCCGATGGGGAAGACGCGCTCGCCGGCATCGGTGAGAATCGTCGTCGCCTCGGCCACACGGTCTTCGCCGACGACCGCCATCATCCCGATTCCGCAGTTGAAGGTGCGCGCGAGTTCCAACGCCGCAAGGCCGCCGGCTTTTTTCAGCCAAATGAAGACGGGCGGCAGCGGCCAAGCCGATGCGTCGATCTCAGCGGCGCACCCATTGGGGAGCACGCGCGGCAGATTCTCGATCAGCCCGCCGCCGGTGATATGGGCCAGCGCCTTCACGCCGCCTTTGCGCACGGCCGCCAATCCGCTTTTCACATAGAGCCGTGTCGGCGCCAGCAGCGCTTCACCAAGTGAAGTTTTCGCGTCAAAGGGTGCGGGCGCGGTCCAGGCAAGACCGGCGCGCTCGACCACCTTGCGTGCCAGCGAGAAGCCGTTCGAATGCAGGCCGGACGAGGCGAGACCCAGCACGACGTCGCCGGGTTTGATATTCTGTCCGTCGATCAACTGGCCGCGCTCGGCGGCGCCGACGGCAAATCCCGCCAGATCGTAGTCGCCATCGGCATACATGCCTGGCATCTCGGCCGTCTCGCCGCCCACCAGCGCGCAGCCCGAGATGCGGCAGCCTTCGGCGATCCCTGCGATAATTTCGCGACCGGCCGCGACGTCGAGCCGTCCGGTGGCATAGTAGTCGAGAAAGAACAAAGGCTCCGCGCCTTGAACGACCAGGTCGTTGACGCACATGGCCACCAGATCGATGCCGACGCCGCCATGGCGGCCGCAAGCGATCGCCACCTTCAGCTTGGTGCCGACGCCATCGGTGGTGGAAACCAGAATCGGGTCTTGGAACCCGGCGGCGCGCAGGTCGAATAGGGCGCCGAACCCGCCCAGACTGGCCGCCGTTCCCTTCCGTGCGGTGGCTCCGGCCAAGGGCTTGATCGCATTGACCAGCGCATTTCCCGCGTCGATATCGACGCCCGCTTGCGCATAGGTCAAACCGGAGGGGGACTGGGGCTCGCTAATGGCTTCCTCGCGGGCACAAGCGGCGGTATCTTGGCGCCGCTGCTTCGGCGCGAACATACTGAAACCGGGACGCTTTGCAATGCCTGATCGCCAGCGCCTTTGGGAACTCCCGGTATTCACGGGCCTGCTGTTGCTGGTTGCCCTTTTGTTGGGCACGGCGCCCGCCCGAGCGCAAGACGCCGCTAGTTTCACGGTGCACGACGTTCATGTCGACGTAACCGCCGAGAACGTCAACCTCGC
>CAZNZI010000372.1:0-12451 GCA_964577475.1 uncultured Rhodospirillaceae bacterium | reverse complement strand
CGTGCATCGCCAAGTCCTCGATCAGATCATGGTCGCCAATCTGAAAGACAATCTGCAGAGCTGGGTGTTGGACGCGCAGGGCATTTATCACCGTATCCATCCGGCAGACGGCGAGGAACCGTTCTCGGCCCATACCTTCTTCATGACGAATCCGAGTCTCTCCGGCCGCGGCAGTGCGCATGATCGCAGCAGGCCCTTGCCAAAACTGGTTCTGAAGGGCAAAAGCTGACGCATGACCGCCGCCCTGGCCCGCGAACCCATCCCATCCTCTTCCGCCCGTCAGAATCTTGCCATTGTCGATATCGGCTCCAATTCGATCCGTCTCGTCGTCTATGACGGGCTGGTGCGGACGCCGCAGGTTTTATTCAATGAAAAAGCCGTGTGCGGATTGGCGCATGGGCTGGAACGTACGGGTCTTCTGAATCCGGACGGCGTGCCTTCGGCCATGGCGTCGATCGGTCGTTTCATCCGGCTCACCCGTGCCATGCGAATCGGCACACTCGACATCCTCGCCACGGCCGCCGTGCGCGAAGCCACCGATGGCCGCGCCTTCGTCGCCGAGATCGAGCGGCGCTGGAAGGTGAAGGTGACGGTTCTGGCCGGCGAAGAGGAAGCGCGGCTGGCCGCCTCCGGCGTGCTCTGCAGCAACCCCGATGCCGACGGTCTCGTGGCCGATCTCGGCGGTGGGAGTCTGGAACTGGTGGCGCTTGATCGCGGCAAGATCGGCAATTCGGCGACGACGCTGCCGCTCGGTGTGCTTCGCCTTAGCGAAGCCAGCGGCGAAGATAACGAGCGCGCCGAGGAATTGATCGACCAGCATTTCGATCGTGTCGATTGGCTCGACAAGCGCAATGGTCGTTCTCTCTATGCGGTCGGCGGCGCGTGGCGTGCTGTGGCGCGGCTGGGTGTCGAGCAGGTCGGCCATCCGCTCCACGTACTCGACAACTTCACCCTAAGCCGGTCCGACGCAACCTCGCTGCTCGGTCTGATCGCGCGGCAGAGCAAGAAGTCGCTGGAAAAGATTCCCGGTCTCTCCCGCAAACGCCTGCCCTATCTGCCCCTGGCCGCGCTGCTGCTGAAGAAGGTGATCGAGCATTCCCGAGCCTCCCATCTGGTCTTCTCAGCCTATGGCATGCGCGAGGGCCAGTTCTTCCGCCGCTTGCCGCAGGCCGTACGCGATCAGGATCCGCTGCTGGCCGCTTGCGAACATCTCGCCCGCACGCAGGGCCGTTTCCCCGCCCATGGTGATGAATTGGTCACCTGGATGGCGCCCTTGTTCCGCGGCGAGACCGGCGCTCAACGCCGCATCCGCCATGCGGCCTGTCTGCTGGGCGATCTGTTCTGGAATGAGCATCCGGACTACCGCGCCGAACAGGCCTTCCTGCGCGTGATACGCCTCCCCGTGATGGGCCTCGAGCACCGCGACCGTGTCGCCTTGGCGCTGGCGGTCCATTCCCGGTATGAGAGCGACCGCGATCCCCCGGATTCCGATGCGCTCGCGTTGCTCGACGAAGACGAACAGCGCCGCGCGCACCTGATCGGGCAGTTGCTGCGTCTCGGTCATACGATCTCGGGCGGCGTGCCCGGCATTCTTTCCGCTACGCGACTCAACCGTCAGGGCGATACGCTGGTACTCACCCTGCCGGCAGCCGATCCGGTCTTCGCCCCCGATCTCGCTGATCGGCGCTATGACCGCATGGCCCGCCTGGCTGGTGCCGACAAGTTCGAGATGAAGCGGAAGTAGACTCCACCGCGCTTCAGCCGCTAGGCTTCTCCCTTCACAATCGATGCAAGCGCCGGCCGCCGGAATGACCGGGCACATCATCCGCGGAGGGAGAAGGCGGCCATGGCGATCGGCGTCCATTCGTTGGACCATTTCACGATCTTCGTCCCCGATCTCGATCGAGCACGCGGCTTCTATGAGCGCTTCGGCCTGCGCGTTACCGAAGCGCGCAACGGGCTCGATCTGCGCGCCAGTGCCAGTGATCACGTATGGGGCCGTGTGCATGAGGGTAGGTCAAAACGCCTCAGCCACGTGACCTTTGGTTGCTATGCCGATGATCTGGCCGCCCTGCGGGGCACGATCGAGCGTGCGGGCGGAAAGCTCGCCGATCCTCCGGCGGATGAAGGCGGCAACGGCATCTGGTTCCGCGACCCCTACGGTGTTCTGGTCGAACTTGGCGTGTCGGAGAAAGTCTCGCCTGACCGCAAAAGCGAGATCGCCTTCAAGACGTCACCCGCCATGACGCGCGGGGCGATGTATCGCGACGACGCTCCGGTTACCCGTCCCCGCCGCATGTCCCATGTGCTGCTGTTCCAGCCCGATGTCCTGGGCGCGGTCGACTTCTATGGCCGCGCACTCGGCGTGAAGCTCAGCGATCACAGTGGCGATGGCATCGCCTTCATGCACGGTATCCATGGTTCCGATCACCACATGATCGCTTTCGCCAAGTCGGATCGGTCGGGCTATCACCATTCGAGCTGGGACGTGGGGTCGGTGGAAGAGGTGGGACTCGGTGCGATGCAGATGGCAGACGCCGGCTTCACCCATGGCTGGGGTCTCGGGCGGCACGTGCTCGGCTCGAACTACTTCCACTATGTGCAGGATCCCTGGGGCAGCTTTGCCGAATATTCGGCCGATATCGACTACATCCCGGCGCGCGAAAACTGGGCGGCGAAGGACCATGACGCCGCCAACAGCTTCTATCTCTGGGGTCCGCCGGTACCGAGCGATTTCGTGGTGAACACGGACGCTAGCACCTAGACCGTCATTGCGAGCGTAGCGAAGCAATCCAGAGTCGTACGAAAACCCTGGATTGCTTCGTCGCTATACCCCTCGCAAAGACGATGTCTATTCGGCGTAAGCCGCGCGCTTGACTGCCGACTTCGGCAGCGCATTCTTGTAGAGGCGCCCGCTTTGCATGATGGCGGCAAAACTGTTCTTGTCCTGCAGCAGTGCGACGTTCTTGACCGGATTGCCCTTCACCAGCAGCAGATCGGCGAGATAGCCCTTGGCGATCTTGCCGAGCTCATGGCCCATGCCCATCAGCTCGCCGCCGATCCGCGTCGCGCATTGCAACGCTTCGCTGGGCGAGTAGCCGAACAGGTTGACGAAGTGCTCGATGTCGCGCGCGTTCATGCCTTGCGGCACCCAGGCGAAACCGTAGTCGCCGCCGATCACGACACGGATGCCGCGCTTCTTCATCTCGGCATAGATCTTCTGGCTGCGTTCGAGGCAGCCATCGAGACCAATCGCGCAGGCGGCTTCATTGGTGAAGCCCCAGGGGTCGGCTTCGTAAAGACTGCTGTAGATCAGGCCAATGGCGGGGCCGACAAAGACGCGGTCCTTGGCCTCTTCCAGCATGTCGAGAGCCTCCTCGTCAGCCGAGTCGCAGTGATAGATCACATCGACGCCGCAGCGCACGGCCATCTTCACTGAATCGCCGGCCCGTGCGTGGGCCGAGACGCGGCGGCCGAAGGCATGGGCCGTCTCGACGGCGGCGCGGCATTCGGCCTCGCTCATCACCGTCATCGCGCCACGCGCGGGCTGGACGAAATCGTCGCCCGACAGGTTGATCTTGATGTTGTCCACGCCTTCCCGGATGCAGGCACGCACCGTACGGGTGACCATATCCGGCCCGTCGGCGATCAAGCCGAAGCTGGTGCGGTCCTGATGGGCGCGCGTCTCGTCGCCCAGGCCGCCGGTGACGGTGATCTCGGGTGAGGCCGCTTTCAGGCGCGGGCCGGGGATGCGGCCGGCATTGATCTCGTTGCGGATCACCACATCGAGCCGCAGCTTGGCGGCGGCGGCGCTGTAGACGCTGGTGAAGCCGTGGTCGAGCAGCGTCTTCGCGTTGTGCATGGTGATCAGCACATGCTCTTCGGGCGGGATGTCGCCGAGATCGGTGTTGCGCGTCGCCTCGTGGAACGAGATATGGCCGTGACCTTCAACCATGCCGGGCATCAGGGTCATGCCGGTGGCATCGATCACCATCGCCTTGTCATCGGCAATCTTCTGCTTCGAGACCTTGGTGATGCGATCGCCCGAGACGAGCACGTCGCCCGCATAGGCTTTGGCGCCGGTGCCGTCCCAGATGGAGGCGTTCCGGAAAAGGGTACTCGGCTTCATGGTGCTTCTCCCGCAGTCCGGCGCTTCGCGTCATAGCGGCGCCCGTTGTTTTTCTGCGATGCTAGGAGCGCGGAAACCCAGCGTCAATGCGGCCGCAAGATTGCGGCAATCCCGGACGTTGACCGTCTTTGAATAAGCCGCCTATGCTGCATATGCGAATGTCTCCGGTCGCGGGAGATCGGGGCGTCGCCGGGTTTCAGGGGTGAGCATGGTCAATGGGTTGCTTCGGATGTTCAGCGACGGCGCGGCGGGTTCGCGCGGTCGCGTGGGCGGCCTGTACGCGGTGCTGGTTGGCTTCAATCTTCTCGCCTGGGGCTGGGCACTGGTCGCGTTCCGCGACAACCCTCTGCTCCTGGGCACTGCGCTCCTCGCTTACAGCTTCGGCCTGCGCCATGCCTTCGATGCCGACCACATCGCCGCTGTCGACAATGTGACGCGCAAGCTGATGCAGGAGGGTAAACGCCCGATCGCCATCGGCTTCTTCTTCTCCCTTGGCCATTCGACGGTGGTGGTCGCACTCGCGATCGGTATCGCCGCTACGGCTGCCGCGTTGCAGACCCGCTTCGAGTCGTTCAAGGCTGTCGGCAGCGTGATCGGTACCGGCATCTCGGCTTCATTTCTTTTGATCATCGCGCTCGCCAACGTTGTCATCCTGCGCAGCGTCTGGCGTGAATTCCGCCGCGTGCGCCGCGGCGGGCGCCTAGCGGAAGAGAACATAGACGTATTGCTGGCCGGGGGCGGTGTGATGACGCGCCTCTTCCGCCGTCTCTTCGGCTTGATCGCACGTAGCTGGCACATGTACCCGCTGGGCTTCCTGTTCGGGCTCGGATTCGACACCGCGACTGAGGTCGGGCTGATGGGCATCTCGGCGGCGGAAGCGGCCAAGGGCCTCTCGATCTGGTCGATCCTGGTGTTCCCCGCTCTCTTCACGGCGGGCATGTCGCTGATGGACACGACCGATGGCGTCTTGATGATCGGCGCCTACAACTGGGCCTTCGTGAAGCCGATCCGCAAGCTTTACTATAACCTCACCATCACCTTCGTTTCGGTGCTGGTGGCAGTGGTCATCGGCGGCATCGAGGCGCTCGGCCTGATCGGCGACAAGCTCGGCCTCGAAGGCGGTTTCTGGACGGCGATCGGCACACTCAACGACAATTTCGGTACGTTGGGCTATGCGATCGTCGGCATCTTCATCGTCAGCTGGGCAGTCTCGGTGACGATCTACCGTCTCAAGCGCTACGACGAACTCGGCGCCGACGCTTAGATCATACCTTCCACTTCTTAAGGCCTAGCAGCTTCTCGCCCAGGGGTGTGAGTTCGGCACGCGGATAGCGCGTCTTTTCCCATTCGCGCGGATCGCCGGGAAAGGCATAGCCGGTCGGCGGCTCGCGGTCGCGCCAGGAGCGGATGCGCCAATCGAGCAGGGGCGCATTGTCCTCGTCCGCCGGCGTCATCGAAATGTATTGCGCCATGCGCACCCGGTCAGCCGAGCGGTTGGGCCGGATGCCGTGGGCGAGCAGGCTGTTGAAGATCAGCAGGTCGCCCGCGTTCATCGTGACATTGACGATGTCGAAGCCGGTTGTGTCGGGGATGAAACCGTTGCGGTCGGCGGGCTGAGTCTTGCGCCACTCTTCCAGCGTGCGGAAGAGTTCCGGCACGCATTGGAACCCACCCATCTCGGGATCGGTATCGGCCAGCGACAACACGCCCTGCACGTTCACCGGCGACGGGTCGAGCTTGGTGTCCACGTCATTGTGGATGAAGCCGTTGAAGCTACGTGCGTTCTTGTTGGGAGGGTTGAAATTGGCCCGGTCGATGGTGACCCAGAGGTCCTCGCGGTCCCAGATGTCGACGAACGCATCGTAGATGCGCGTGTTCTGGCGATTGGCCCAAAGCAGGGGATGGTTATAGATCTCGACCATCCCGCTGTTGTTGAGCTCCTTCATCTGGTTCTCGCGCAGCTGCGGCTTGTACCAGGTGGTCTGGTCCTTCGGATCGGCCTCCTGGAATTCCCACAGCAGATCGCGCAGTTTGGCGGCGTTCTCGAGCGGAACGGCGTTCTTCACGACCACATAGCCCCAGGTGGTCCAGTGCTTCCAATCCTCGGGTGAGAGCACGCGCAGCGGGAGCGTCTTCTGGATGTCGCGCAGCTGGGTTCTGTGGGCGTAGGCGACGGAGGGGTTACCCGGCTTGTTGTCGCCGTATCCGTATCCGTAACGATCACCGTCGGCCATTGGACTGCTCCCTGCGCTGTGGTGGGAGAAGGGTAGCGCTACCCGGGCATGGGTGTTGGCGCTGCCGATCAAAAATTGATACTATTCTCTCATTCTATGCAGAACTTGTGGTTCAATAGAACTGGTATGGCTACCCGCCGCCTCCATTTCGAGAAGATCGCGACGCCGGATCGGGCTTCCTGGCGGCTGTTCGACCGCCGGCTTGAGGCGCTGCCCTTCCTTTGGCACTACCATCCCGAATTCGAACTGACCCTGACGCTGAACAGCCATGGCCGGCGCTATGTCGGTGACCACATCGCCTCCTATGACGATGGCGATCTGGTGCTGGTCGGGTCGAACCTGCCGCATACCTGGCACTCGCAGGGGCGCCGGGATGAACAGGCACCCCATCGCGCGCTGGTGCTCTGGTTCACCTCGGACTGGATCGCGCGGCTGACAGAGGCCTGCGTCGAACTTGAGGGCGTCGAGAAGCTGCTCAGCCAGGCCGGGCGCGGCATCGCCTTCTCGCGGCCGGCCGCACGGCAGGCCCGAGCCAAGATCCTCGGCATGGTAGAGGCGCCGCCGGCCGCCCGGCTCACAGGCCTGATCGACGTGCTGACGCTGCTGGCCGCCGACAAGAAACGCATACTGCTCGCGGCGCCGGGGCTTGCGGCCAAGGACGCGGTACCGTCGGCGCCGGGCGAGGGCGGCCGGATCGACCGCATCCTGGCCGCGATCCATGAACACTATCGCGAGGAACTGCGCGTCACGGCGCTGGCCGATCTGGCGGCGGTCAGCGTCAGCTCGTTCCACCGTCTGTTCAAACGCCACACGGGCGTGACGTTCATGGACTATGTGATGCGTCTGCGCATCGGCCAAGCCTGCGCGCTGCTGGCCTCAAGTCACCGGCCGATCGCCTGGATCGCCGACGCGGTGGGTTACAAGACGCTCGCCAATTTCAACCGGCAGTTCCGCACCCTGAAGGGCACGACACCGCGCGCCTTCCGCAAACAATTTGCGGCTTAGCTATTCTGCCGGGTTGGTCCCGGCGACGACGCGCAGGCGGGGCCGGCGGCGGCGCGGGATCGGGGCGGAAGTGCTGGCCGCGATCTCGGCCTCGGCATCCATGCGCCGCAGCAGATAGGGCGAGAAATGCCGCCCATAGCGGGCCCGCATATCGGACCGGCGCCAGTCGTCCGACTTCACCCAGCCGCGGCAATTGGGCGCGCCGCACCAGCACTGAAATTCGCAATATCGGGTGCTGTCGGTGGTGCCGTAGTCGAAGCAGATTTCCTCGCCGGTCGAGATCGGCCGGAGCGCCACCAGGGCGATATGGCCGAGGATGCCGGCGTTCGGGTCGCAGCTATGGTTCACGTAGTCGGCGCCGCCAATGTCATGCGGTTCGGTCAGCTGGAACAGATCCTCGTCGATCTGGATCATCCAGTGCCGCTTCTCGGGTTCCAGCGCGGCAAGTTCTGCACCGGTGATGATGCGCCCGCCCCAGACGACCAGCAGTTCGCCTTTCGCGAAGGGCCGGCTGGCGAAGAGTCCCTTCGCCTCCTGGTCGGGCAATGACTGAACCTCGAGACCGTGCGCTGTATAGTGCATGCGAATCACCGGCTCCGCCGCAGGACGGCGATCATGCGCCGCGACCCGGGGCTGTCGTCAAAGGGTTGATCGAAACGGAAATCGCCCAGAAAGCGGTCGACCTCAAGCGCTCCCGAACGTTTGGCCAAATCCATGTATTCGCGAGGCAGGCGCATATGTTCGCGCGCGTGGTCGGGGAATTCCCGCACCGTTCCATGCTCCTGCACGCGCATCACGATGTTGCTTTCGACGGTCTGATGCAGTGCGTCGATCTTGCGGCCCTCGGGCAACCAGACGATCTCGACCTTGGTGCCATTCTTTTCGCCGGCATAGCGGTGGTTGCCGTAGTTCCACAGGAAGCAGTCGCGCGGATGGGTCAGTTCGAAGACATAGAGGCCGTCGGGCGTCAGGTTGGTGGCCACCGTGCGGAAATGATCGATGATCTCCTCGGCGCTGGAGAGGCAGTCGATGCTGTCGTAGCTGTTGAGGGCCAGATCGACCGGTTCGTCGAGATCGAAGTGGCGCATATCGGCCGCGAACCAGTGCGCCGTAACGCCTTCGGCTTCGGCTTCGTCGCGCGCGAAGTCCACCATCTCGGGCCGCAGGTCGAGGCCATGCGCAGCGATTCCGCGCTGGGCGAACAGCCTTGCGTGATAGCCAGGACCGCATGCGATATCGAGCATCGAGCGGAGCGGACGGCCGGCGTGTTGAGAAAAAAACTGGCTTAGGAAGTCCACTTCACGTGAGACGTCCCGGTGGAAAGCGATGTCGTAATAACGGGCCCGTTGATAGACCTCGTTGTACTCACCCACGCAGACTCTCTCCTGTCTGGTCCCCAGTCTGGGTGAAGACCGAGCATTAGGCAGATCGCGGGCGAATACAACCGGATTCACGCGAAAGCGTCACAATCGGCTCCGGAATCTGTGGATCGAATCCGCGCGGCGCGGTTCGGCGGGCAGCGGCCCGCCGTTCCGGCTCAACCGGCGGCGCCGGACAGCGCGATCGACACGCGCCGGTTGCGCGCGCCCTTGCTCTCGATCTTGGTGATGGCGATGGGACCGATCTCGGCCAGATGCGCCACATGGGTGCCGCCACAGGGCTGGAGATCGACGCCCTCGATTTCCAGAAGCCGCACCTTGCCGAGGCCCATGGGGGGCTTGACCGACATGGTGCGAATCAGTTCGGGCCGTGCCGCCATCTCCTCGTCACTGATCCAACGTACGCCGACGTTGTGATCCCCGCCCACCAGCGCGTTGAGCTTGGCCTCGACGACGTCTTTCTCGATCGGGCCGTCGGCGTCGAAATCGAGCCGTCCCTTGGCCTCCCCGACTTGGCCGCCGGTTACCGGGAATGGGATTGCCGCACAGAGAAGATGCAGGGCGGTATGGGCACGCATGTGCCGGTAGCGCCGTGCCCAGTCGATTTCGGCGGTGGTGATTTCGCCCGGCTGCGGCAGGGTCTGACCCGGCTCGGGGATGTGAAGGATCGCGCCGGTCGCCTTGTCCTTGCGCGTGTCAGCGATGCGGAGAATCCGACTGCCCGATAAGGTCAGCGTGCCGGTGTCGCCCGGCTGGCCACCACCCGTTACATAGAAGACCGTCCGGTCGAGCTGGATGCCCGTCTCGCCAGCGGCGGTTACGACTGCGTCGCAGGTTTTGAGGTAGTGGTCGGCACGGAACAGTTCTTCGGTCATGGCGGGCAGGCTCCTGATGCTGCGGTCAGGATGCCACCAAAGAAAAACCCCAACCAGCGACCCGGTCGGGGTTTGGGGTTTTTCGGAATTTGGTGGAGCCGAGGGGAATCGAACCCCTGGCCTCAGCAGTGCGATTGCTGCGCTCTCCCATCTGAGCTACGGCCCCGCTTTGGGAAGGCGGATAATGGTGGAACCGATACCCCCAGTCAAGGCTGGCTGCGGCCTGTCCGGCCCCTATACTGAAGGCGATTTTGGGAGGGTCAGGATGTCACAATCGCGGCGTCAGCCGGTGGTCTACCAGGGCGGCTTGGCCGGATTGATCGAACGGGCGCAATGGCTTGCCAAGGCTGCGCCGCGCAGCATCCTCGGCATCTGCGGTGCCCCGGGGTCGGGCAAGTCGACCTTGGCCGCCGGGCTGGTCCAGGCCCTGGACGGGCAGGCGGTGCTGGTACCCATGGACGGGTTTCACCTGGCCAACAGCGAGTTGATCCGGCTGGGCCGCCGCGACCGAAAGGGCGCGATCGACACCTTCGACGGGCCCGGTTACGTATCCCTGATCCGACGCCTGCGATCGGTCACCGAGACGACGGTCTACGTGCCTGAGTTTCGCCGGGAGATCGAAGAGGCCATCGCTGGGGCCATCGCCGTGCCACGTGAGGTCCCCCTGGTCATTACCGAGGGCAACTACCTGCTCTGCGATGCTGAACCCTGGGGCGCGCTGACGGACCTGATCGATCAAAGCTGGTTCGTCGAACCGGCCGAGGAGTTGCGCCAGCTTCGCCTCATCCAGCGCCATATCACCTTCGGCAAGGAACCCGAGGCGGCCAAGGCCTGGGCGCTGGGGCCCGATCAGCGCAATGCCGAGATGATCGCCGGCACACGAAATCGTGCCGATCTCGTCATCACGGCCGCCGACCTGCGGCAATAAGCACAAACAAAAACGGCGCCAGTTGCCTGGCGCCGTTCTGTCTGCTGGCCGTGCCCGCTTACTGGGCGACCGGTAGGTTCGCGGACGAACCCCACCAGTAGACCCAGACAAACAGGAAGATCCAGACCACGTCGACGAAGTGCCAGTACCAGGCAGCCGCTTCGAAACCGACATGCTCTTTCGGCGTGAAGTCGCCCTTCATGCTGCGGAAGAAGTTGATCAGCAGGAAGCAGGTGCCGACGAAGACGTGGAAGCCGTGGAAGCCGGTCGCCATGAAGAAGATCGTCGGATAGACGCCCTCACGGAAGCCGAAGGCCGCATGGCCGTATTCGTAACCTTGCAGTCCAAGGAAGATCGCGCCCAGCACGACGGCGACGCCCAGACCCTGGGTCAATCCGGCGCGATTGCCGTGCTTCAGAGCGTGGTGCGCCCAGTTCACGGCCAGGCCCGAGGTCAACAGGATGCAGGTATTGAGGAACGGAATGTCCCACACCTCCATCACGTGGATCTTGGCCGGCGGCCATTGGGTCAAGGTCGGGTTGATCAACAGGCCTGAATTGAAGAAGGCCCAGAAGAAGGCAACGAAGAACATCACTTCGGAGGCGATGAACAGGCCGACGCTGAAGCGCAGGCCGTTGCGCGCGATGCCGCTGTGCAGATGCGCGTTCGATTCTTTGATCACGTCGCGCCACCAGACGAACATCGTGCCCAGCACGCCCAGCAGGCCGATGATCATGATGATCGCCGATGCGCCGTGGAAATACTGGACCGCGCCCAGTGCGGTGACCAAGCCCGAGATCGAGCCCGTGATCGGCCAGGCGCTCGGATTGACCATGTGATACGGGTGCGGACCGCCCGGCACCTTGGTTTCAACGAGCTGATGGCTCTCGCTCATGATTTCCCCTCTTTACCTTCCGTAGTAGGAGTCGCGCGATTGGCCGGCGCGGCTTCGGTGCCGGCGGTCTGATCGTGCGAGCGATAGAATGTGTATGACAGCGTGATCGTCTTCAGGTCGAAGGTGTCCTTGTCCGTCGCGATCTTCGGATCGATATAGAACGTTACGGGCATCTCGACCTTTTCGCCGGCGGCGAGGCGCTGCTTGGTGAAGCAGAAACATTGAATCTTGTTCACATAACTTGCGGCCTTCAGCGGCGTCACATTGAACACGGCGGTGCCTGTCACAGGCTCCTTCGACGTGTTCTCCGCGCTGAATGTCGCCAGATTGGTTTCGCCCAGCTTGACGACCATGCTGGTCTGGTTGGCCGTGAACTCCCACGGCATGTCGGGCATCACGTTCGAATCGAAGCGGATCGTCACGGTCTGACTGGTGGTTTTGGCCGTGTCGCTCGAGACGATGCGCGGCGTGCCGCCATAGCCGGTCACCTGGCAGAACAGCCGGTAGACCGGCACGCTCGCGGCAACAACGCCGAGCATGCCGGCCACCAGGCCTACTGACAGAACAAGCGTACGACGACGGCCGTCCATGGCCTAAGCGCCCTTACTCCGCCGGATGATGAGACGGGCCGCCATGGATGACGGGCATCGTCTCGAAGGTGTGGAAGGGCGGCGGCGAGGGCACGGTCCATTCCAGCGTCGTGGCGCCCACGCCCCACGGATTGGCCGGAACCGGCTTCTTCGCGCGGAAGGCGTCGAACACGACATAGACGAAGAACACCGCGCCGGCAAAGCCCATGAAGGCGCCGATCGACGACACCATGTTCCAGCCGGCGAAGGCGTCGTTGTAGTCGAGGACGCGCCGAGGCATGCCCTGCAGGCCCAGGAAGTGCTGGGGGAAGAAGGTCAGGTTCGCGCCGATGAACATCAGCCAGAAATGGATCTTGCCAAGCGTCTCGTTGTACTGGCGGCCCGACATCTTCGGGAACCAGAAGTAGAAGCCGGCG
>CAZNZI010000371.1:0-3126 GCA_964577475.1 uncultured Rhodospirillaceae bacterium | reverse complement strand
GACCGGCGCCTTCACCTTGATCTTGCCGTCGGCGATCAGTTGCGACCCGCCGACATCGATGTAGTAGCCCGCGCCGGTGCGCATCGCCTTCAGCATCAGCCCGGTGTCGTCCTCGCCGAAATCGAGCAGCAGGCCCGACTTCCTGAGGGCCGTGTAGAACGCCGCGTCGTGCTCCTGGATGCGCTGATAGAGCGGCACCTGGATCGCCGGCAGCAACCGGTAAGGCATCGAGGCGGCGATCAGATCGGCCTTGTCGACATCGATGCCGCGCGCCAATGCGTCTTCCGAATAGAGCGGACCGAAGCCGAATTGCATCAGCGTCTCGGAGCGGACTACCGTGGTTGGCGAGCGCTGGATCATCGTCACATCGGCATCGTGTTCCCAGAGATCGACGCAGATGTCATGCGCCGAACTGTTCGAGCCGATCACGATGGCGCGCTTGCCGGCGAAGCCTTCGCCGCTGACATGTTTGCTCGAGTGGTATTGCGTCCCCTTGAACCGCCCCTGTCCCGGCAGCGTGATCTCGTTGGGCGGACCATAGGAACCGGTGGCGAAGACGAGCTGCTTGGGGCGCAGCGTGATCTCTTTCCCGTCGCGGCGCGCGCGCACCGCCCACTCGCCCTTGTCCTCGTCGAAGCTGGCGCCAAGGCATTCCGAGCCACCCCAATAGTGCAGCTCCATGATCTTCGTATACATCTCGAGCCAATCGCCGAGCTGGTCCTTGGGCGTGAACACCGGCCAGTGATCGGGGAACGGCATGTAGGGCAGATGGTCGTACCAGATCGGATCATGGAGGACGAGCGAGCGGTAGCGGTTGCGCCAGGAATCGCCGGGCCGCGGATTCTTTTCGAGGATGATGGCCGGCACGCCCAGGCGCTTCAACCGCGCGCCCAGCATGATGCCGCCCTGCCCGCCGCCGATGATCACGCAATAGGGCTGCGTGGTGTGGCCGAGTGCCGCCTCTTCCTGTACGCGGTCTTCGAGCCAGGTGGTGCGGTCCTTGAACGAGCCGTGCTTGACTCCGTTCGGCCGCGTCGGTCCGTGCTTCTCCTCATGGCCCTTGAGCTCGGTCATGGCGGTGAGCATGGTCCAGGCCTTGTCGCCCTTCAGGCGCAGGTGGCCTTTGCCGCGCGCGGTGGCCGTCTCGAAGGCGAACCAGGCCTCGACCACGCCGTTCGCCTCGGCCGGCTCCTCAACGATTTGCCATTTCGATGGCCGGATCTGGGCCAGTTGCACGTCGAGCATCGCCGCGATCGCGGGCTGGCCTTCCAGCGTCTTGATCGTCCAGGTGAAGGCAACCAGATCGCGCCAGAAGCATTCGGCGCCGAACATCGCGACGGCCGCCGCCTTGTCGCCCTTCGCCAGCGCCGCGCCGAATTGCGTCAGCCATTGCGTGGCGCGGTCGCGCGGCGTCGTGGTGGCCATGATTCTCTCCCTCGTTTGGAAGAAGACTATCGGCAAACCCGCTCTGCCGCCACCCGTAGGGCTCTGCGCGAAGTCGAACATCGCCATGGGCGAAGCGTGACGTCGCGGCGCTGGACCCGCCCGTCCATCCGTGGCACATCCTTCATTCCCGGGAGGAATGTGCCATGGACCGTGTGGAGACGATGCGGGTGTTCGTGCGGGTGGTGGAGACCGGGAGCTTCTCGGCCGTCGCCCGGACACTGGGCCTGGGTCAGCCGGCCATCAGCAAGCAGATCGCGGCGCTCGAGGACCGTCTCGGCGCGCAGTTGATCCGGCGCGGCTCGCGCGGCATCAGCCTGACCGAGGCCGGCAGGGAATTCTATGACGACGCGTTGCGCATCCTGGCCGATCTGGAACTGGCCGAAGCGCGGATCGGCCGCCGGCAGGTGTCGCCGTCGGGCGTCTTGCGCGTGGCCCTGTCGCCCGGCTTCGGGCGGTTGCATGTGGTTCCGCTGCTGCCCGCCTTCCTCAAGCGCTATCCGGACATCGCCATCGATTTCAGGATTTCCGACCGGTTCGTCGACCTGATCGAAGAAGGGCTGGATATGGCCATCCGTATCGGTGAATTGGCCGATTCGTCGCTGGTGGCGCGGCGGATCGCCGCCACGTCGCGGATCGCCGTGGCCGCGCCGGCCTATCTCAAGGCGCATGGCGAGCCGAAGCATCCGAACGAACTGGCGCGCCATGCCGGTATCGTCGTCTCGAACGAGGGCGCGCCGGTGACCTGGCAATTCGCCGGCCCTGCGGGACGGAGCGATGTCCAGCCGCGCCCCCTCCTGCGCACCAACGACGCGGAAGTCGCCCGCGCCGCCGTGCTGCAGGGGCTCGGAATCGGCTACACCCCGCATTGGCTTTTCGCCGGCGACCTGAAAGGCCGCGCGGTCAGGCAGATCCTCAAGGACCAGAAATCGAAACTGTACCCGATCAGCGCCGTCTATCCCGGCGGCCGCAAACCGGCAGGCAAGGTGACCGCCTTCATCGCATTCCTGGCCGAGGCCTTCGCCAAGGATCCGAGCCTCGCCCTGCGCTGATCCATTCCCATTCGGAATGGCCTGTATTCCCCTGCCCCGTCTACGCCGCGCGGGCTCTTTCTTCTACCTCTCCGTCCAGGACACCGGGCGCCCCTCCGGCGGCGCCCCAGAGAACGGAGAAGCAGCATGAGCAAGAAACTGGACGGCAAGGTCGCGGTGATCACGGGCGCCACCTCGGGCATGGCGCTGGCCACCGCCAAGCGCTTCGTCGCCGAAGGCGCCACCGTCTTCATCACCGGCCGGCGCAAGGACGCGCTGGATGCCGCGGTGAAGCAGGTCGGCGGCAATGTCACCGGCGTGCAGGGCGACGCCGCGAATCTCGCCGATCTCGACCGGCTTTACGACACGGTGAAGCGCGAGAAGGGCAAGTTCGACATCCTCTATGCCAGCGCCGGCATCGGCGAGTTCAACCAGCCGCTCGGCACGATCACCGAGGAACAGTTCGACAAGACCTTCGACGTCAATGTGCGCGGCACCCTGTTCACGGTGCAGAAGGCGCTGCCGCTGATGAATGACGGCGGCTCGATCATCATGACCGGCTCGATCGCGGGCAGCCGCGGCTTCCCGGGCATGAGCCCCTACAACGCCAGCAAGGCGGCCGTGCGTTCCTTCGCGCGGTCCTTCACCGCCG
>CAZNZI010000370.1:0-1685 GCA_964577475.1 uncultured Rhodospirillaceae bacterium | reverse complement strand
AACGCCTGGACCAGGGCGGGCGTCAGCCTGGCGAGCGCGGTCACGGTCAGCCCGTTCAACTGGGCGACGGTCAGCGCCGCCGCCTGGGTGGTGGTCAGCACGGCGAGATCGGTCGTGGTCAAGCCGTTCAAGGCGGTGTAGGTCGCCGCGGCGATCTGGGTCGCCGTCAGCGCCGGGAGATTGTTGATGCCGAAACCGTCGAGCGTCGTGGCGGTCAGCCCCCTGATCTGCGATGCCGTGAGCGCCGCCGCCTGATCGGTGGTGAGCGCCGAAAGATCGGTGCCGGTGAGCCCGTTGAGCGCCGTCACCGCCAGCGCCGTGAGCTGGGTCCTGGTCAGGACCGCGAGATTGGTGACGCCCAGCCGGTCGAGCGCGGTGGCCGCCAGGCCCTTCACCTGGCTCGTGCTGAGGGCCGTCACCTGCGCCGGCAGCAGGGCGGCAAGATCGGTGGCGGTCAGCGCATTCAGCGCGGTGGTGGTCAACGCCTTGATCTGCGTCGCGCTCAGCGCCGGCAGGTTGGCGGCGCCGAGGCCGTCGAGCGTCGTCGCGGTGAGAGCGGCAAGCTGGGTCGTGGTCAGCGCCTGGACTTCCGTCGTCACCAGGGCGGCCAGGTTGGTGACGGTGAGGCCGTTGAGCAGGGTGGCCGTCAGCGCGCGGATCTGGGTCGCCAGCAGCGCGGCCAGGTTGGTGGCCCCCAGCCCGTTGAGCGCCGCCGATGCCAGCCCCTTGATCTGACTCGCCGTCAACGCCTGGGCCTGCGCGGGGGTGAGCGCGGCGAGATCGGTCGCGCCCAACCCGTTCAGCGCCGTCGCGCCGAGATTGGGCAGTTGGGTGACGGAGAGGGTGCCGAGCTGGGTCGTGGTCAGATCGCCGAGCACGGTCGCGGTGAAGCCGCGCACCTGCGTGATCGAGAATTCGGCGATCTGGCTGGTCAGGAACGCTTGCAGCTGGGTCGGCGACAGCGCGCGGAAATCGGTGACGGAGAGCGACGCGATATTGCCTGCCGTCAACGCGGCGATCTGCCCCGTCGTCAACGCCTGGATCTGCGTGATGTTCATCCCAGCGCCGCCCCTACCCCCGTTGGGTCGACCAACCCGGCGAGTCCCCCGACTCGCGCGCAGCCGCTCGGCGGCTACCGGGTCAGCATAGCATGGGTGAGCAAAGGTGTAGGGCGGAAAGGGAGGGCGGGAATACGCCCTCCCATCCGGATTTTACGCCGCGGCCGTGGTCTTGGCCGGCAGCGCTTTCGCGAAGAAGCCCCTGATCGGGGCCCGGGTCAGCAGCCAGGCCAGGACCACGAACAGCAGGGCCTGAACGCCTTGCTCGATCCGCATCCAGTCCGGATAGGGGCCGGGCAGAAGCGCGATCGCCACGAAGCCGATCGTGCCGCCGATCGCCATCCATTTGGCGCGGACATAGGCCCAGCGGCGGCCACGGCTCATCTGCCAGCCGAAGAACAGCATCAGCACTGCGACCACCAGGATGGCGATGACGCGGATCCAGACGACGGGCAGGAAACTGTGCCGCAGCACGAAGGCGGCGATGCAAAGCGCGGCGCAGAGGCCGAGATTGGCCAGTTGCATGGTGAGGACGGGACGAATGGCGTCCCGCAGCGAGAGCGATGGCTCCGTCATGACGGTTCCTTTCGGGTTGCGAGGTGGAAGAGGGTGGTAAGTTCCTTGGCC
>CAZNZI010000369.1:0-2035 GCA_964577475.1 uncultured Rhodospirillaceae bacterium | reverse complement strand
GGTCGACGTAATAGGCGAGATGATTGTGCTGCCCGGCGGCGTCGAGGCCGCCCTCGGTGGTTCGTTCCTCGCGCGTCTCCGGAACGATGCAGGCCGCGTGGGGGCGGTGGCGGAGCGCGATGTCGAGCATCTCTTCGGTCGCCGCCATTTCCAGATTGAGCGGCAGTTCGATCTCGGCCATGAGCCGTGCGATGTCGTGATCCGAGATGTGGCGGCGGTCTTCGCGCAGATGGGCGGTGATGCCGTCGGCGCCGGCCTGTGCCGCCGTCTTGGCCGCGCGAACCGGATCGGGATGGAAGCCGCCACGGGCGTTGCGAATGGTAGCGACGTGATCGATGTTGACGCCGAGGCGCAGTCTTTGGGTCATGGCCATGTCCGGATCAGCATTATTTGCGGGCGCGCTCGACCGAATTGATCGCCGGCGTCGCGCGCAGCGCGGCGATGATATTGGTCAGATGCTTCACGTCGCGCACTTCGATATCGAGCAACATCTCGAAGAAGTCGGTGCTGCGGTTGGTGATCTTCAGATTGGTGATGTTGCCGAGATTCTTGGCGATCACGGTCGACAGGTTGCCGAGGCTGCCCGGCTCGTTAGCCACCACCAGATTAATGCGCCCGACATGGACCTTGTCCTCCTCGGGATTCTCGTTCCAGGCGATGTCGAGCCAGCGCTCCGGCGTCTCGGCGAATTGGGCCAGCATCTCGCAATCGATCGTATGGATCGTGACGCCCTTACCCGTGGTGACGATGCCGACGATGCGGTCGCCCGGCAGCGGATGGCAGCAGGCCGCGAAATGCATCGCCATGCCCGGGATCAGCCCGCGAATCGGCACGGCCGGCGTATTGGCGGGCTTCTTGTGGGCACGCTTCAGCGCGACGACATTGTCGCCCTGCTGCTTTTGCTGCTGGGCCTTGAGTTCGGGATAGGTGGCGACGACCACATCGTGCGCGGGGATTGTCCCCTCGCCCACATCGACGATCAGGTCCTCGACACTCGCCATCTTGAATATCTTGAGGACGCCGTCGAGCGCCTTTTCGGTCATGTCGTAGCCTTCCTGCTTGAAGGCCCGATTGAGCATGGAGCGGCCGAGATCAAGATACTCGGTGCGCTGCTTCATGCGCACGAAACGGCGGATACGGGCGCGCGCCTTGGCGGTGACGACGAAGCGCTCCCAGGTCGGGTTCGGCGTCTGCGCCTTCGAGGTGATGATTTCGACCTGGTCGCCGTTATTGAGCGGCGTGCGCAACGGCATGATGCGGCCGTTGATCTTGGCACCGACGCAGGTGTCGCAGACGCCCGAGTGGACCGCATAGGCGAAATCAACCGGGCTCGCGCCGCGTGGCAGCGCGATCAAATCCCCCTTGGGCGTGAAGCAGAACACCTGGTCCTGGAAGATTTCGAGCTTGGTGTGCTCGAGGAACTCTTCCGGGCTCGACGCATGCTCCATCACTTCGAGCATTTCCCGCAACCAGCGGTATTGGGTGCCATCGGTCGGCCGGCCACCCTGCTTGTAGGTCCAGTGCGCGGCAACGCCGAGTTCCGCCTGCTCGTGCATTTCCTTGGTGCGGATCTGGATTTCGATGCGGTGGCGTTCGGGACCGAAGACGCCGGTGTGGAGGCTGCGATAGCCGTTGGGCTTGGGCGTCGAGATGTAGTCCTTGAAGCGGCCCGGCACCATCGGATAACGGCTGTGGATCACGCCGAGCGCGTGATAGCACTCGCCGATGTCCTTCACCGTGACGCGGAAGGCCATGATGTCGGCCAGCTGCTCGTAGGTGACGTTCTTGAGCTGCATCTTGCGCCAGATCGAATAGGGCATCTTCTCGCGGCCCGACACTTCCGCCGGCACGCCGGCTTCGGCCAGGGTGCGCTTCAACTCATCGAGGATCTTGTTGATCAGCCCGCCGCCCTGCTCGCGCAGGAAGTTCAGGCGGGCGACGATCGAGTCACGCGCATCCGGATGCAGTTCGGCAAAGGCCAGGTCTTCGAGTTCGTTCTTAATCTCCGACACGCCAATGCGCTCGGCCAACGGCG
>CAZNZI010000368.1:0-9310 GCA_964577475.1 uncultured Rhodospirillaceae bacterium | reverse complement strand
TGACGCGGCCCGAGGGATTGGCGCTTGGCCCGGCCAGCGGCCGTCCGGCGGCGCGCAGCAGTGCGAGCGCGACCGGATGGTTGGGTACGCGGATGGCCAGGCTCGGCAGACCGGCCGAAGCCAGCAGCGAGATGGCGCTGTCGGTGCGGCGCGGCAGAACCAGGGTCAGCGCGCCGGGCAGGAATTTCGCGGCCAGCGCGCGGGCGCGTTCATTCATCACGGCGATCCGCTCGATCTGCGCCACATCGGGCAGGTGCACGATCAGCGGATTGAAATTGGGACGGCCCTTGGCGGCGTAGATCGCGGCCACGGCGCGGTCGTCGGTCGCGTCGCCGCCGAGGCCGTACACCGTCTCGGTCGGGAAAGCGACCAGCCGGCCCGCGCGCAGAAGGGCCGCGGCTTTTTCGATCGCATCCTGTGTCGCGGCAGTGATGCCCATCTGCGCGTTCAGCGTTGCGCGGGCACGCGCCCGTCGAGATAAGGTTGCGGCGTACCCCAGGCCAGCACGGCGGGATTATCGAAGCCGGGCTTGCCGTAGGTGAGTGGCGTGCCGTCGACCAGCGTCAGGCAGCCGCCCGCCGCGTTGAGGATCGCATGCCCGGCGGCGGTGTCCCATTCCATCGTGCGGCCGAAGCGCGGATAGATGTCGGCGGCACCCTCGGCCAGCAGCCCGTATTTCAGCGCGCTGCCCGCGCGCTTGATTTCGGCCACGGCGAAGCGCGCGATGAACGTGTCGAAAGGTCCGGCGTCGCGATGCGACGCGCTGGCCAGCACGATCAATCCCGCGCTCTCGGGCTTGCGGCAGCGGATCGGCTCGGGCGCACCGCCCGCGACGGCCAGGGTGGCCGCGCCGTCGGCGGCGGCATACAGCTTCTCCAGCGCCGGCACATAGAGCACACCGGCGACCGGCGTGCCGTTCTCGACCAGGCCGATATTCACCGTGAACTGGCCGTTCTTCTTGATGAACTCCTTGGTGCCGTCGAGCGGATCGACCAGCCAGAAGCGTCCGCCATGCGCGGGCACGCGCCCGGCCGCCACTTCCTCTTCGGCGATCACCGGAATCTCGGGCGTCAGCTTGCCCAGGCCCGCGAGGATCACGCGCTCGGCTGCCACATCCGCCTCGGTTACCGGCGATTTGTCGTCCTTGGTGATGACGGCGAAGTCCTGGCGGTAGACCTCGAGAATCGCCGCGCCCGCGCGCCGCGCGATGGCTCGCAATTCGGGAAGGAGGTGGGCGTAAGCAGTCATTGGCGGGACTTATCGCGCCCAGGCGATGACGGCAATAGGAAATTGGGCGAGACGCAATACGTTGCCACCTTCGTGTCCGTCACCCCCGCGAAGGCGGGGGTCCAGGGCCGCACGGAAAACGGCTCTGGATTCCCCGGTCCCGCTTCGCGGGCAAACAAAAGGAAGCGCGCAAAGCGCGCGGCGCGGGAATGACAAAGAAAGAAAAGCGCGACCCTACTTCACCTCCACCGCCTGGAACCGCCAGGCCTGGAAGCTCGGCGACCAGTGATTGCGCGCCAGCCCCGCCTTGTTCTTCAACTCGGCCATGAAATCGGCCGGGTTGGGCACCATCTCCCAGACCTGGGGCAGGAACAGCGCGCTGTGCGGTCCGTCCTTGATCAGCAGCCCGTCGATGCGCGGGCGCAATTGAGCCAGCAGATCGGCCTCGCTGGTGAAGCGCATCGGCTCGTGCGGCGTCAGCACCGAGACCGATAGGTCGAGCCCGTCCAGCTCCCCGGGCTTCAGCGGCGGGAAGCGCGGGTCCTCGTGACCCGCCTTCATCGCATTGTCGATCACGTCGGTCACCAGCGGCCGCCAGCCGGTGGGCGAACCGATGCAGCCGCGCAGATGTCCGCCGCGCTTGAGCGTGATGAAAGCGCCCGCTTTCTGGTGCAGCACGGGCGGCACCGCTGCCGGCTCGGCGATGCGCTCCCTGGTGCGCGTATAGGTTTCGAGCGCCTGGCGCGCGAGCGTCGTCAGCAACGGTCCCGCCGCGTTCACGGCATCCTCGAAACGCTGCGGCTGCTGCGCGCCCGGTTCGGTGAAGGCCCAGGCACCGTAACCCACGACCCGGTCGCGCGGCCCGGCGGTGTCGCCCGAATTGCGCACGTCGACCGTCTCGACCTGCAACGCCTTGCGCTTGGCCACTTCGAGCAGCCCTGCGACACCGATCCGGCCGCAGGCCTGGTCGAAACCGATCGGCGCCGCATCCAGCTGCTCGATCGCCGCGCGCGTGCCGGCATCCATCGCCCGGCACGCCGCATAGTCAAGGTAATGGCTGAGATCGGAACTGATCACGATCAGCGTCTCGGGTCCGCCCCACAGCGCCTCCAGCACCTGCGCCACGGTCTCGGGCTGCACATTGCCCGCAACCATCGGCACCAGGGTGAATTGATCGAGCACGGATTGCAGCATCGGCAGTTGCACTTCCAGACTGTGCTCCTGCGCATGGGCCTGATCGAGTCCGCCCACATGGGGGATGGTCGCGATCTTCTGCACCGCCGCCTTGTCGACCGGGATGCGGCCGAGCGGCGTGTCGAAGGCGTCGGCAGTGCTGACGGCCAGCCCGTTGAAAGCGACGCGATGCGCGGGGCCGATCAGCACGACGCGGGTGATGGTGTTCCGCGCGGCGCGCAGCCGCGCATAGGCGGCACCGGCGGTCGGGCCCGAATAGACATAGCCGGCATGGGGCACGATGATCGCCTTGGGCACCAGCGCGCCCTGCGGCACGGTAGCGGCCTCGAACAGCGCGCCCAGATCGCGCGTCAGCGTCTGCGTCTCGCCCGGATAGAACATGCCGGCCACGGCCGGCGCGCGGATGGCGCCCATGGATACAGCCCGTTGTTTGGTGCGACCATTATAGCAGATGGTGCGTGCAGCACCCCACCCCAACCCCTCCCCATCAAGGGGAGGGGCTAGAAGAGGCGCGCAAATTATAGCCCCTCCCCCTTGTGGGGAGGGGTTGGGGTGGGGGTCAGTCTGCCGCGATGTCGATCACCCGCGTCCCGCCCGTCGCGCCCATCCGTTGCGCCAGCATCGGCAGCAGGCGCTCGAGCGCCTCGTCCAGCTTCCAGGGTGGATTGATGGTCGCGAGGCCGGTGCCGCTCAGCTTCTCCGCGTCGCCGGGCGGAAACCGGTAGAGCTCGGCGGCAATCGCCGGCCGGCCCAGGCCTGCCAGCTCGGCACGGAACTGCTCCACCGGGCCCACGGCCTTGATCGGGTACCAGATGGCGAAGATGCCGGTGCGGAAACGGGCGAGCGCGTCGGGCAGGGCGCCGATCAGGCGGCGGAACTCGTCGGGCTGTTCGAAGGGCGGGTCGATCAGCACCAGCCCGCGCCGTTCCTTGGGCGGCAGATGCGCCTTCAGCGCCGTATAGGCGTCGGCCTCATGGACGGCGGTCTGCTTGTCGCCGCGGAACTCCTGCCTCAGGAGCTGCGCCTCTTCCGGATGCAGTTCGACCGCGACCAGCCGGTCCTGCGGCCGCAACATATGGCGCACGATCACCGGCGAGCCGGGGTAGAGGCGCAAGTTCGGCCAATCGGGATTCACCGCGCGCAGCGCGTCGAGATAAGGCGCGAGGTCCGGCGCATCGCCGGCATCGCCGTTCGCGGCCAACCGCAGCACACCCTCCTGCGCCTCCCCGGTGCGCGTCGCCTGATCGCCGGTCAGGTCATAACGCCCCGCACCCGCATGGGTGTCGAGCACGCAGAACGGCGCCTCCTTCTGCCGCAGATGGCCGAGGATCAGCGCGACGATCGCATGCTTCGTCACATCGGCGAAATTGCCCGCGTGAAAGCCGTGGCGGTAGTTCATGGCGGCAACATGCCATGGTCGAAATTGCAACGAAAGCGCTGCTTCACATATGATCCAGTGCGCTGACCAGCGCCAATTGCGCCAGATCCACCAGGTGGGTGAATTGCGCGACCGCCGTGGGCAACACAGTATCCGCATCAACGATCAATGGCGCATCTGCTTCGTATGGAAGAATGGCGGTGCCGGGAACGTCGAAATCGTCGACTTTCACTAAGAGGAAGCTATCCATGCCGCGTCGCGATTTGCCCCCGATCCATCCCGGCGAACAGCTTCGGGAAGAGTTCATGTAGCCGATGGAGATTTCGGCCTATCGGCTCGCGAAGGACATCGATGTCCCGATCAGCCGTATTCGGGCGATCGTCGACGAGAAGTGCGGCATCAGTGGCGACACGGCGCTTCGCCTGGGCCGCTATTTCGGGACGACGCCGGAGTTCTGGCTGAACATGCAGCGCGACTTTGAGTTGGAGGCGGCCGAGATCGCTGCTGGCGAGGCGATTGCAAAGCTCCGTCCGCGCGCGGCGTGACGACTTTACGCGGTCCGCTTGACCGCTTCGATCCACAGGAAGGCCACGTCCTCGTTGTCCTGCTGTTCGACCTGCGCCTCACGAACATCCAAGCCGGCATCCCGAAGGCATCTCAACGTCGCATCCTCGCCGCCGTGACCGAAGAACATGGCCGTGCCGAGCCATTCACCGGTCCATTCCTGCGCCTCGCCGGCCCCGAAGCTGGCGATCAGGGTTCCGCCAGGCTTGAGCCAGGAAGCGATCCTCACGATCAAACCGCCTTGCAGCGCCGGGGGGACATGGGTGATTGAATAGAAGGCGCCGACGGCGTCAAAGAAAGCCGGCTCGAATGTCACGTCGCACATATCTGCTTGGATGAATGTCGCGGCGGGAATGTTGCGGCGCGCCCGCACGATCTGCTGAACTGATCCATCAACGCCGATGATCGTGTGTCCACGTGCGGCAATCTCGCGCGCAACCGGAATGCCGGCACCACAGCCAAGATCGAGGACGCTGCCGCCGGCGGGTGGCAGACTGCTGATCAGGCGGTCGAGCCATTTTTGACGAACCTTGGAAACCCCGAACCGGTCGAGATAGGCATCAGCGATCCGGTCGTAGCCTGCTGCGACCAGATGCCCCGGATTCGACTCGTTGGCGGGTGGTTTCATAACCGGAAGACTATCAAAACCTGGGGCGTATTGCCCATCTGCCCCGCCTCCGCTAAGACCGTTCTCCCCAAACAACAGATCGAGGATCGCCATGGCCGCTTATTCACCCGACGAGAAGCGCTACAACAAGCGCATGCCCTATCGCCGCACCGGCCGCAGCGGGCTCGATCTGCCGGCCGTGTCGCTGGGCCTCTGGCAGAATTTCGGCGGCGTCGATAATTTCGAGAACGGCCGCGCCATCCTGCGGCGCGCCTTCGACCGCGGCGTCACCCATTTCGACCTCGCCAACAACTACGGCCCGCCGCCCGGATCGGCCGAGGAGAATTTCGGCAAGATCCTCGCCACCGACTTCAGCCTCTACCGCGACGAGCTCGTGATCTCGACCAAGGCCGGCTACGACATGTGGCCCGGTCCGTACGGTCAGTGGGGCTCGCGCAAATACCTGGTCGCCAGCCTCGACCAGAGCCTGAAGCGCATGGGGCTCGACTATGTCGACATCTTCTACTCGCACCGCGTCGATCCCAACACGCCGCTGGAAGAGACGATGGGCGCACTCGATCATGTGGTGCGCCAGGGCAAGGCGCTTTACGTGGGTATCTCGTCCTACTCACCCGAGGCAACGCGCAAGGCCGCGGGAATCCTGCGCGATCTGGGCACGCCCTGCCTGATCCACCAGCCGTCCTATTCGATGCTCAACCGCTGGATCGAACACGGGCTGCTCGACACGCTCGACGATCTCGGCATCGGCTGCATCGCCTTCTCGCCGCTGGCCCAGGGCATGCTGACCGACAAGTATCTGAAGGGCGTGCCCTCCGACAGCCGCGCCGCCAAACAGGGCTCGCTGCGGCCCAACTACATCAACAAGAAGAACCTGGCCCATATCGCGGCGCTGGCCGCCATCGCCAAGAAGCGCGGCCAGACGCTCGCGCAGATGGCGATCGCCTGGGTCCTCCGCGACCCGCGCGTCACCTCGGCCTTGATCGGCGCACGCACGGTGGCGCAGTTGGACGACTCGCTTGATGCCGTGAAGAATCTGAATTTCAGTGAGAAGGAGCTCACCGAAATCGATAAGCACGCGGTCGAGTCCGACATCAATCTCTGGTCGCGCTCGACCTACGAAGAGACGCTGTAACGCGGCGCGTTTTTCGCCCCGGCGCAGCCCATGCGCCGGGGCGGCGCGGTGCCAGAATCTGTCAGCCTAGAGGGCGCGAAAAACAGGCTTTTTGGCCGCTTTCGAGGGATATGTAACGCATAGCGTTCTATATTCTCGGCAAGTTTTTTCTAGTCAGTTGTCATTACTATAAATAATTGAACCCAGGCATTTTTTCCCGAATGCCTGGGATTTTTTTGTCGCCTTCGGGAGTCATCTTGTGTGATGACGGTTCCACATTTGGCACGATCATACCCATTCATTGGCACGCCCGCCGTCTGTAGGTGTACCTATGAATCGGAGATAGTGCGCTTCCCCAACGGCAACACGGAGTGAGTACCTCAATGAAGCGCTATGTGATCGAACGGAACATTCCCGGCGTCGGCAAGCTGAACCAGGAGCAACGCAAGGATGTCGCGGTGACGTCCAATGCCGCGCTCGACAAGCTGGCCGGCAAAGCTCAGTGGCTGCAGTCCTTCGTCGTCGACGACAAGACCTTCTGCATCTACCTGGCCGAGGATGAGGCCGCGGTGAAGGAACATGCTCGCATCAGCGGGTTCCCCGCCAACAAGATTACGGAAGTGCGCAGTGTCATCGAGCCGATGACGGCCAATTCGTAATGGCCAACTTGTAGCGGTGGGGCGCCGCCGCGCCGGAAACCGGCGGCGCCTCTCCACTTCCAACGGGATAAACGGGGACCACAGCTTTTGGCGATGATGACTTTCGATACCGCGGCCACGGGCCGGTTCTGCTGGCTCGATCTGGCCGCCACCGACGCCGACCGCGCCAAGACCTTTTATCGCGAGATGTTCGGCTGGACCGCCGACGAGCAGGCGGCAGGGGGCGGCCTGTTCACGCTTCTGCGCCAGGCCGGCCAGGACATCGGCTCGATCTACCAATTGAACCGCGCCCATCTCGAGCACGGCGTGCCCTCCCATTGGACGCCTTATGTGCGCGTCGATGGGGTCGAGGCGGCGGCCGCGCGTGCCGCGATGTTGGGCGGCGAGATCATCGTCAATCCGTTCACCGTACCGGGCGTCGCGCGCATCGCGCTGATCGTCGATGCGGTGGGCGCCACGGTCGGTCTGTGGGAACCCCTGCCGGAAACGCAGGCGCCCGAACCGGCCGACACCGTTTCTGAAGGCACGACTTGGACGATAGGAGACTTCTGTGGCTAATCACATTCCTTCCAGTCTTTCCGTGGAACCCATCGCACCGCGGCGGTCGACCGCCGTGCGCGCCAGCAACGTACTCGACGTCACGGTCGTCCTCCTGCAAGACGGTTTCGCCTCCACGGCGATCGGGCCGATCGAGGTCTTCCATTCGGCCGGCGTGTTGTGGCACCAGCTTCACGGCGACGCGCCCGATCCCTGCTTCCGCGTGCGCATCGCCTCGATCGACGGCAACACCGTCACCAGCCTCTGTTCGCTGGGGCTGCGGCCGAATTGCTCGATCGACGAGGTGGCGCGGACCGATATCGTGGTGCTGGCCGCCACCGGCCTCGACGTGAAGGAGCGCATCGCCTGCAACGCGGCGGTGGTGCCCTGGGTCAAGCGCATGCATGCGCAGGGCGCCTATGTGGCGGGCATCTGCACCGGCGTCGCCTTCATGGCGGAAGCCGGCCTGCTCGACGGCAAGCAGGCCACCACCCATTGGGCGGTCGCCGAGACGATGCGCACGGTGTATCCGAAGGTGCTGTGGCAGGCCGAGAACTTCGTGACGGAAGACTGCCGCACGCTGTGCAGCGGCGGCGTCTATGCCTCGATCGATCTCAGCCTCTACCTGGTCGAGAAGTTCTGCGGCCACGACATCGCCCTGCAAACGGCGCGCTCGCTCCTGGTCAGCATGCCGCGCAGCCGCCAGTCGGGGTATTCGGTGCTCCCGCTCTCGCGCCCGCATTGCGACGACAGCATCAGGAAGACCGAAGAGTATCTCCAGCAGAACTTCAGCGCGGAGATGCCGATCGCGAAGCTGGCGGCGCGTGTCGGTATGAGCCCGCGCAACTTCATCCGCCGCTTCAAGGCGGCCACCGGCCGGCTGCCCGGCGCCTATATCCAGACGCTGCGCATCACCTCGGCGCGGGAAATGCTGGAGCACGGCGCGACCTCGGTCCAGGCGGTGGCGTCCAAGGTCGGGTACGAGGATTGCGCCTTCTTCCGCAACCTCTTCAAGCGCCACACCGGCATGACGCCGGCCGAATACCGCAGCCGCTTCGCCCGCATGAGCTTCGAAGGCGGCGAACTGGCCGGCTACGGCGCGGCGGCCTAGGGCTTCAGTTCTGCCGCACGCCGATGCGGAAGGCACCCCAGTGCCGGCCCTTGACGAAGATCGGCGCCGACAGGTCCTTCATCATCGCGAACTTGCCGCCGCCCATGTCGCGGCGGTAGGTCTGCAGCAGGAAGGGTTTGCCGGCGCTTGCCGCGGTCTTGCGCACGACCCGGTCGTCGAACAGGCGGCGGTTGCGGCAATGGGCCGCGTTCCAGACCGGATCACCGGGCCGCTGCGGGTGTGAATAGTCGGGATTGTGGGTCGGCAGGAAGCCGCTCCGCGTCCAGGCCACGCAGTAGACGATGCGTGGATGGCTCTTCTGCACCGGGTCCTGAATGGCGGGCAGCACGCGGTCGGTATAGGCGATGAAGTCGGTCATATACTGTTTCGGGTTCGTGCCCGGGATTTCGCGGTACTTCTCGTCGAACAGCTGCTCGACGGTGATCTCGCGCTGATCGACGGCACGCTCGAATTCGCGCGTAACCTGCTGCGCGGTGTCGACGGCGATGCGGATCAGGGGCGTATCCTCGGTCTCGACGCCGCTTTCGGCGATGAAGGCGATCAGCGTCTCGCTGGCATTCAGCAGGGATTGCGTGCGTTCGTCGGCGCGCTTGAGATTGTCGGCCGACAGGCCGACGCCCGCGGCCAGGTCCGCCAGCGCGCTCAGCACGGTATCGTAGTGGCCGCTGTTCCCGGCACTGGATCGCGCGATCGCATCGATCTCGCGCTCGACCGTGACGAAGCTCTCCTGCATGCGGTGCACCGCCGATTGCATGATGCCGGCTCCATGGCTGACCTCCTGCGCATGCGTCGACGCCGATTTGCCTTCGGCGATCAGGGTGTCGATCTGGGAACTGAGGGCGGCGACGGTGCTGCCGATCTGTTCGGCGGCGGTGCGGCT
>CAZNZI010000367.1:0-12803 GCA_964577475.1 uncultured Rhodospirillaceae bacterium | reverse complement strand
TGCGCCGACATGGCGAGATCGTAGAGATGCTTCGCGTAGACGAGGTTCGGATCGGGATGGTGATGTCCGAAGTCGGGCAGCGGCGTGCCGTTCATCACCGTTCCGGTTGCGAGCCCCAGCGTCTTCTCGAGGATCGCATGGGCATAGGGCCCGGTGACGGCGGCCATCGCGTCGAACTTCATCGCGAAGCCGCCCTTGATCATGGTGCGGATGCGGTCGAAGTCGAACAGGGTCTGCATCAGCGCTTCGTAATCGGCGACCGGATCGATCACCTCGACGGTCATGCCCTCGATCATGCTCGTGCCGATCGTATCGAGATCGATATCGGGCGCGTCGGAAATCCGGTAATGGGCAATCGTCTTGGTGCCCGCATAGATCGCCTCGGTCACCTTCTCGGGCGCCGGCCCGCCGTTGCCGACATTGTATTTGATCCCGAAATCACCATCGGGCCCGCCGGGGTTGTGGCTGGCCGAGAGCACGATGCCGCCAAAGGCCTTGTGCTTGCGGATGACACAGGAGACGGCAGGCGTCGAGAGAATGCCGCCGCGGCCGACGAGGGTGCGGCCGAAACCGTTGGCCGCCGCGATCTTCAGGACAATCTGCGCCGCCTCGCGGTTATAGAAACGCCCGTCGCCGCCCAGCACCAGCGTCTTGCCCGCGAAGCCGTCCAGACTGTCGAACACCGACTGCACGAAGTTCTCGACATAGTGCGGCGTCTGGAACACCGTCACCTTCTTGCGCAGGCCGGAGGTGCCGGGGCGCTGGCCGTCGAAGGGCTTGGTCGCGACGTCCTTGATCATTTCTGGCTCCGCGCGGCGATCAGTTGGCGGTAGAGATCGGCATAGTGCTTGGCCGGGTTGTTCCAGGATACGTCGGTCCGCATGCCTCTGCTCTGCACGCGCGCCCAGGCCGGCTTGTCGGCGAACAGCCGCGCGGTCCGGCGAATCGCGGCCCTCAGCATATTGGCATCGACCGGCGCGAATTGAACGCCGGTCGCGACATCGGCCGCGACCGCCATTTCGTTGGCGTCGATCACCGTGTCGGCGAGGCCGCCGACACGGGCCACCACCGGTACGGCGCCGTAGCGCAGCGCACAGAGTTGCGTGAGACCGCAGGGCTCATAGCGCGACGGCACCAGGATCACATCGGCGCCCGCCTGAATGAGATGCGCCAATTCTTCGTCATAGCCGAGCACGCATCCGACCCGGCCTGGATTCTGTTCGGCCGCCGCCGCATAGGCCTGCTCCAAAGGCGCATCGCCGGTGCCGATCAGGGCGAGTTGCCCGCCGACGCCCATCAATACCGGAAGCGCTTCGACCAGAAGGTCGAGTCCCTTCTGCCAGGAGAGGCGGCTGACCACGCCGAACAGCAAGGCGTTGGGATCGACGTCGAGGTCCATCCGTTCCTGAAGCGCGGCTTTGTTCTTGGCCCGTGCCGCGAGATGGGCGGCGTCGTAGGGGGCAGCGAGAAACCGGTCGTCGGCCGGATTCCATACGCCGGTATCGACACCGTTGAGGATGCCGAATACATCCTTGGCGCGCAGACGCAACAAACCGTCGAGGCCCATCCCGGCTTCGGGCCCCATGATCTCGGCGGCGTAGCTGGGCGAAACGGTGGTGATGCGGTCGGAGAATTGCAGTGCCGCCTTGAGATAGCCGATGGTGCCGAAATACTCGACGCCATCGATGGCATAGGCGCTCGCCGGCAATCCCAGTGTCACCAGCATCGTCGCCGGCACCTGGCCCTGATAGGCGAGGTTGTGCACCGTGAACACGGTGCCGGGGCGCTTTCCCTTGCCGTAGTGGAGATAGGCGGGCGTCAGCCCCGCCTGCCAATCATGCGCGTGCACGATGTCGGGTTTGAAATCGGCGACGCTGCCGAAGCCGATCTCGGCGCCCGCGCGGGCCAGTGCGGCGAAGCGAATCGGATTGTCGGGCCAATCGCTGCCATTGGGGCGCGTATAGGGATTGCCTGGGCGATCGAACAGATGCTTGGCCGCCAGGACGAAGACGTCGAGTCCCTTGGCGGTGCCCATCAGGATTTGCGCCGGGCCGCCGAACAGGTTGGGCCAGGCGTGGACGATGCGCGAACTGTCGATGGCGGCCATCACCGGCTGATAGCCGGGCACCAGCGTGCGGACCTTCACGCCTTCGGATGCCAGGGCGGCCGGCAGCGCGCCCGCCACATCGGCCAGGCCGCCGGTCTTGATCAGCGGGTAGACTTCCGACGCGACCGACAGAACCTTCACACCGGCCTTGGATGCCGCATTCATGCGTTCATCTTGTCGATCATGGCCTGGGTGACGAGCACGATGCCTTGCTCGGTGCGGCGGAAATGCTTGGCGTCGAAGTCGGGGTCTTCGCCGATCACCATCCGCTCGGGAATCTTGACGCCGCGATCCACCACCACGCGCCGCAGCCGCGCCGACCGGCCGATATCCACATAGGGCAGGATCACGCCGCCATCGACCGATGCATGGGAATGGGCATGCACGCCCGTGAACAGAAGCGACCGTCGGATCTGCGCACCCGAGATGATGCAGCCGCCCGAAACCAGCGACGCCACCGCCATGCCGCGGCGGCCTTCGACGTCATGGACGAATTTGGCGGGCGGCGTGGCGCGGTTGTCGGTCCAGATCGGCCAGTCCACGTCATAGAGATCGAGTTCCGGCACCACCTCGGTGAGGTCGATATTGGCCGACCAATAGGCGTCCACCGTTCCGACGTCGCGCCAGTAGGAATTGGGCTCGGAGACCGAGCGCACACAGGACTTCGAAAAGTGATGCGCGACCGCTTTGCCGTGCTTCACGATATGCGGAATGATGTCCTTGCCGAAGTCGTGGCTGGAGTTACGGTCCTCGGCGTCGCGGCGCAGCTCCTCGGCCAGGAAGTCCATGTCGAAGACATAGATGCCCATGCTGGCCAAGGACACCTCGGGCTTGCCCGGCATGGCCGGCGGGTCTTTCGGCTTCTCGAGGAACGAGATGATGCGGTCGTGGTTGTCGACATGCATCACGCCGAAGCCGGTGGCGTCGGCACGCGGCACTTCGATGCAGGCGATGGTCACGTCGGCTTCCTGCTCGACGTGCTGCTGGAGCATCTTCTCGTAGTCCATCTTGTAGATGTGGTCGCCGGCGAGAACGACCATGTATTGCGCGCCGTAACCCTCCATGATGTCGATGTTCTGGTACACGGCGTCGGCGGTGCCGAGATACCACATGTTCTCCGAGATGCGCTGGCTGGCGGGCAGGATGTCGAAGCTTTCGTTGCGTTCGTGCCGGAAGAAGTTCCAGCCGTTCTGCAGATGGCGGATCAGGCTGTGCGCCTTGTACTGGGTCGCCACGGCGACGCGGCGGATGCCCGAGTTCAGCGCATTCGACAGCGCGAAATCGACGATGCGCGATTTGCCGCCGAAGAACACGGCGGGCTTGGCGCGTTTGTCGGTCAGTTCCATCAAGCGGCTACCGCGACCGCCGGCCAGGACATAGGCGACGGCGTGGCGGGAGAAAGGTGGGCTGGGCGGTGCCTTGGCTGACATCCTTGGTTCCCTCCGTTCTAGAGTGCGGCGTTTATGGGCGACCTGTTATTCACGCCGTTGCTCAGTCGCCCCCAAAGCTTTAAATCCCGGCCCTCAAATACAGTGTAGCCAAGGGAGGCAGGGTCAGCATAGCCGAAGCCGGCTGGCCGTGCGCCGGGCGTTCTTCGGCGTTAACCCCACCCATATTGCCCATCCCGGACCCGCCATAGTCCTTGGCGTCGGTGTTCAGGATTTCCCGCCAGGGGCCGGCATGGGGCAGGCCGAGCCGGTAGCCACGCCGGGGGACGGGGGTAAAGTTACAGACCACGGCCACCGGCGGATCGCCGGGCGCCCCCAGGCGCAGCCAGGCGAAGACCGAGTTCTCGGCATCGTCGACCACGACCCAGCGGAAACCCTCAGGCTCGCAGTCCCGGGTGTGCAGGGCGGGGTGGGTGCGATAGGCACGGTTAAGGTCGCGGATCAGGTGCTGGGTGCCCTTGTGGACCGGATAGTCCAGCAGGTTCCATTCCAGTTCACGCTGGAAGTTCCACTCCCGGATCTGGCCGAACTCCTGTCCCATGAAGAGGAGCTTCTTTCCGGAATACGCCCACATGAAGGCATAGTAGGCGCGCAGATTGGCGAAGCGTTGCCATTCGTCGCCCGGCATCCGGCCCGCGATCGAGCGTTTCCCGTGCACCACCTCGTCATGGGAGAGCGGCAGGACGAAGTTCTCGGAAAATGCGTAGACCATGCCGAAGGTCAGCTTGTCGTGATGGTAGCGGCGATGGACTGGCTCCTTGGACATGTAGTCCAGGGTGTCGTGCATCCAGCCCATGTTCCACTTGAAGCCGAAGCCCAGCCCCTTGGCATAGACCGGCTGGGTCACGCCCGCCCAGGAGGTCGACTCCTCGGCGATCGTAACCGCGCCCGGATGGAGGCCGTAAGCCAGTTCGCTGACCTTGCGCAGGAAGGCAACCGCCTCGCGGTTGTCGTTGCCGCCATCCACATTGGGAATCCACTCGCCCGGCTTGCGCGAATAGTCGAGATAGAGCATCGAGGCCACCGCGTCGATGCGCAGCCCGTCGATATGGAAGCGATCGAGCCAATAGAGCGCGTTGGCGAACAGGAAATTGGTCACCTCGGGGCGGCCGAAATCGTAGATGGCCGTGTTCCAGTCGGGTTGGAAACCGCGGCGCGGATCGGCGTATTCGTAAAGCGGACTGCCGTCGAATCGGGCCAGCCCGTGCTGGTCGACCGGAAAATGCGCGGGCACCCAATCGAGAATCACGGCCAGGCCTGCCGCATGGGCGCGGTCGACGAAGCGGGCGAAGGACGCCGGATCGCCGAAGCGGCGCGTGGGCGCGAACAGGCCGATCGGTTGGTAGCCCCAGGAATCGTCGAGCGGGTGTTCGGAGATCGGCAGAAGTTCGAGATGGGTGTAGCCCATCTCGACGGCATAGGGGATCAACTGGTCGGCCAGTTCGTCATAGGTCAGGAAACTGTTGTCCCAGTGCCGCCGCCACGAGCCGAGATGGACTTCATAGACCGACATCGGTGTGCGGCGCGGATCGCGCTTCGTGCGTTCCTCCAGATAGGGGCCGTCGGTCCATTTGAATGTGTCGGTGCGGGTGACGATCGACGCGGTGGAGGGACGCAGTTCGGCGCCGAAGCCGAAGGGATCGGCCTTGAGCGGCTGGAGCGTTCCGTCGGCACCGATGATTTCGTATTTGTAGACGGTGCCTTCGCCGATGCCGGGTGCGAAGATTTCCCAGAGCCCGCTGTCGACGCGCTTGCGCATCTGGTGGATGCGGCCATCCCAGCGGTTGAAATCGCCGACCACCGAGACGCGCTGCGCATGGGGTGCCCAGACGGCGAAATGGGTGCCCTCGACATTGCCGTGCGTCATCGGGTGAGCGCCCAGCTTTTCGTAGAGCTGCTTGTGCGTGCCCTCGACCATCAGATAGTCGTCGGTCGGGCCGAGGACGGGGCCGAAGGAATAAGGATCGGCGAAGCGCCATTCGCCGCCCGCGTTCCTGGCTTTCAGCGTATAGGCGAAGCGCTGCTTCGCACCCTCGACGCGGCCTTCGAAGAAACCTTCGGGATGGACCTGATCGAGTTTGGCGGCGAGCTTGCCGTCGCGGCTGGTGGCTTCGACCGTATCGGCACCGGGTACGAAAGCGCGGATGACGAAGTCCTGGCCCACCTGCTGGAGGCCGAGGACGGAAAACGGGTTGCCGTGCCGGGCGCCGATGATCGCCCGAATCGTGTCGTCGGTCGCTTGCCAGGGCGACCGGGCCATCAGGCCTCACGCACGGGATTGAACGGGGGCGTTCCAGATTTCATCGGCATACTCGAGGATAGCACGGTCCGAGGAGAACCAGCCAACCTTGGCCGTGTTGAGGATGCTCGACTTGGCCCAGGCCGCCGTGTCCAGCCATTTGGCATCAACGGTCCGCTGCCGCGCATAGTAGGCGTCGAAATCGGCGGTCACCAAAAAGTAATCGGAGTGGCAGAGCACGTCGACCAGTTCGCGGTAGCGGTTCGGGTCGTCGGGCGAGAAGACGCCGGCGCGGATCGCGTCGAGCACTTCCTTCAGCGCGGGCGAGTTGTTGATCGTGTCGTTGGCGTCGATGCCGCGGCGGCGGCGCGCATCCACTTCGGCGGCCGTCAGGCCGAAGATGAAGATGTTCTCGTCGCCGACCTTCTCGCGGATTTCCACATTGGCGCCGTCGAGCGTGCCGATGGTGAGCGCGCCGTTCAGCGCGAACTTCATGTTGCCGGTGCCCGAGGCTTCCATCCCCGCGGTGGAGATCTGCTCGGAGAGGTCGGCGGCCGGAATGATCGACTCGGCGAGGCTGACGCTGTAGTTGGGCAGGAACACGACTTTCAACATGCCGTGCACGGTGGGATCGCTGTTGATCACCTTGGCCACGTCATTGGCCAGTTTGATGATCAGCTTGGCCTTGTGGTAGCTGGCGGCGGCCTTGCCGGCGAAGATCTTCACGCGCGGCACCAGATTGGCGGCCGTGCGCGAGCGGATCGCATTGTAATAGGCGATCGTCTCGAGGATGTTGAGCAGCTGGCGCTTGTATTCGTGGATGCGCTTCACATGCACGTCGAACAGCGCGTCCGGGTTCACCTTGACGCCGGTCAATTGCAGGATCTGCTTCGCCAGCGCCTTCTTGTTGCCGCGCTTCACGGCCATCACGCGCTCGCGGAAGGTCTCGTCGTCGGCCAGGGGAGCGATGTTCTCCAAAGCATCGGCCTTGTCGAGCACCACCTCGCCGCCGGCCTCGACCAGAAGATGGGTAAGGCCCGGATTGGCGTCGAACAGCCAGCGGCGGAAGGTGATGCCGTTGGTCTTGTTGACGATGCGGTCGGGGTGGATCGTATGCAGGTCGTGGAACACGGTCTTGCGCATCAGGTCGGTGTGCAGCGCCGAGACGCCGTTGACCTTGTGCGAGCCGAGGAAGGCGAGATGGCCCATGCGCACGCGCCGGCCGCCGTTCTCGTCGATGATCGAGACCGAGGAGAGCAGGCCCGGTTCGTTGTGGCCGGCCGCACGCTGCGCGTCGAGGTGGAAGGCGTTGAGCAGATAGATGATCTGCATGTGCCGCGGCAGCAGCCGCTCCAGCATCGGCACCGGCCAGGTCTCGAGCGCCTCGGGCAACAGCGTGTGATTGGTGAAGGAGAAGGTGCCCTGGGTGATCTTCCAGGCCTCTTCCCATTCGACATTGTTCAGATCGACCAGGATGCGCATCAGCTCGGCGACCGCGATGGCCGGGTGCGTGTCGTTCAACTGGATGGCCACGAACTCGTGCAGCGTCTTGATGTCTTCATGCTGCTTGATGTGGCGGCGGATCAGGTCCTGCAACGAGGCGGAGACGAAGAAGTATTCCTGGCGCAGACGCAGCTCGTGCCCGGTGGCGGTGGCGTCGCTCGGATAGAGCACCTTCGAAATCGACTCGGCGCGCACGCGGTCGGCCAGGGCGCCGATATAGTCGCCGGCGTTGAAGGCGTCGAGCCGCAGCGGGTTGTGCGAGCGCGCCGACCAGAGCCTGAGCGTATTGACATGCCGGCCGCGCCAGCCCACCACCGGCGTGTCGTAGGCAACCGCCTCGACCGTATCGGCCGGGTGCCAGGTCATGTGCGGGTTGCCCTCGGCATCGGTGGTCTGTTCCACATGGCCGGCGAAGCCGATCGAATAGTCGACCTCGGGCCGCGGGAACTCCCACGGATTGCCGAATTGCAGCCACTCCTCGGGATATTCGAGTTGCCAGCCGTCCTTGATCACTTGGCGGAACAGGCCGTGGTCGTAGCGGATGCCGTAGCCATGCGACGCGATGCCGAGCGTCGCCATGCTTTCCATGTAACAGGCGGCGAGGCGGCCGAGACCGCCATTGCCGAGCGCCGCATCGGGTTCGAGGTCGCGCAACTGGTCGAGATCGCCGCCCAGCTCGCGCACCGCCGCCCGCACGTTCTCGGTCAAGCCGAGATTGTTGAGGGCGTCGAACAGCACGCGGCCGACCAGGAATTCGAGCGAGAGGTAATAGACGCGCTTGCGGTTGTAGGCATAGGCGGCGCGGGTCGACTCCATCCATTTGGTGGTGATGCGGTCGCGCACGGTCAGCGCCACGGCGAAGAACCAGTCGCGGTCGGTGGCCGCGATCGGGTCCTTGCCGACGGAATAGGTGAGTGCGTTGAGGACCGCGTCCTTCAGGGCCGCGACGGAGTTGCGCCCCTTGGCGTTGGCTCCGTTGCCGTCGCTGGAAGCCGCTTCCGGAACCGCTTTCGGATTGACCGTGTCCATGCCGCTATCCTCGCTGGAGCCCCATAGGCCGCTTGCGCCGAGAAACGGGGCGATCACCCCAGAGTCGGACCGAACGATCCGTCAGTCAAGGTTTAGCCTTTGAATTTAAGGTGAAAACGGCCGGCGGACTGCCTTATTGCGGCTGGACGGGGCGAAACCGCCGGAATGCCGGGCGGCCAGGGGCGGGCAGGGGTTGAAGCGGGGCCGGACCTGTGGCAAAGCCGCCCGAGACCGGGGACCCGAGTAGCGGGATAGGTGGGGAACGGATGAACATTCTGATCGTCGGCGGCGCGGGCTATATCGGCAGCGCCGTCGCCGTCACGTTGCGCGCGGCGGGGCATGCCGTGGCCGTCTATGACGATCTCAGCCATGGCCACCGCCAGGCCGTTCCCGCCGAGGTGCCGTTGGTGACGGGCGATATCGGCGACGCGGCGGCGCTCGACGGACTGTTCCGCCAGCATCGCTTCGACGCGGTCCTGCATTTCGCGGCGATGATCGAGGCGGGCGAATCGATGCAGGTTCCCGCGCGCTATTTCCGCACCAATGTCGCCGGCACGATGACCCTGCTCGAGACGATGCTGCGCCATGACGTGAAGCGCTTCATCTTCGCCTCGACCGCATCGATCTACGGCGATACTTCGGACAAGCCGGTGCGCGAAGACATGCCGCTGCGCCCGGCCAATCCCTATGGCGAGTCGAAGCTGATGGCCGAGCGGATGCTCGACTGGATCGGCCGCGCCCACGGGCTGCGCTACGCCACGCTGCGCTACTTCAATATCGCGGGCGCGCTCACGCCCGATCTCGGCGAGGACCACCGGCCCGAGTCGCATCTCGTTCCGCTGGTGCTGAGCGTGGCGCTCGGCAAGCGCAAGCAGATCGCAATCTACGGCACCGATCATCCGACCGCCGATGGCACCTGCCTGCGCGACTATATCCATATCGCCGATCTGGCGGACGCCCATCTGCGCGTGCTCGCGGCACTCGAGACGCGCGAGCGAATGATCTACAACCTCGGCACCGGCACCGGTTTCAGCGTGCGGCAGGTGATCGAAGCGGCGCGGCGCGTCACCGGCCACGCGATTCCCGCCGCCGAACAGGCGCGGCGGCCCGGCGACCCGGCGGTGCTGGTGGCCAGCTCGGATTTGATTCGCGCCGAACTCGGCTGGCAGCCGCGCCACGGGCTCGACGCGATCATCGCGAGTGCCTGGGACTGGCACCGGCAGCACCCGGAGGGGTTTGGCGGGTAAAGAACTCCTTCCCCCCTTGAGGGGGAAGGTGGGGATGGGGGGGACAGCCGCGCGTTACGCGGCATTTGTATGGAGCGCTCCGCGCTCCTGACCCCCCACCTCGGTCCTCCCCCTCAAGGGGGGAGGAAGAAGATGGTTTCAGCTCATCTTCTCGACCACGTCCATGAAGCGCTTCACGCGGTCCGCGTCGACGGGGTTCCAGGTGATGCCGTCGACCTTGAAGTGGGTGCCGATCACGCAGCCGTCGGCATAGGTGAAGGTCTCTTTCACCGTGTCGATCTTGACGCCGGTGTTAGCGAAGATCGGCACGTCCTTGACCGCTTCTTTCACCTTCTTCAAATCCGACGCATCGGCCGACTGGCCGGTCAGGGGGCCCGAGACCAGGATCGCGTCGGCGAGCGAGGAGAACACCGCGCTCTTGGCGCGCAGTTCGATCGGCCGTGTGTCGAGCGAGGCGGCGAATTCGGCGTTGATGTTGAACAGCAGCTTGAGGTCGGGCCGGCCGAGATTGCGGCGTAGCGTCAGCGCATCGGCGGCGTTCGGCTGCCAGAGCCCCATGTCGGACGCAAAGAGCCCGGTGAAGATTTCGCGCGCGAAGGAGGCGCCGGTGGCGCAGGCGATGGCAACGCTCGCGCTCGGGTCCCACAGGTAGTTCACGCCGAACGGCACCTTCAGCATCGGCTTGATCGCCGAGACGATCGCCGTCATCGCGGCGATGCTTTCCGGCGGCGCCTTGAACCGGTAGGGGCGGTCATTCTCATTGCCGAACATGATGGCGTGCACGCCGCCGGCCTGGAGCTTTTCGACATCCTTGGCGACGCCGTCGATCAATTTCGCCATGCCGCCATTCGCGTCATAGAGCGGCGTGCCGGGCAGGGCGCCGATATGCGCCATCGAGATCACCACCTTGCGGCGTTGCCCGAAGAAATCGAACACCATCGTCAAAACTCCTAGCCGAAAATCGGCGCCGCAGGGGCATTGCGAAAGCCGCGTCCTACAGGCGACAATGAGGGTATTGGCGGGACAATAGGTGGCAGGGGATCAAATGGGAAGCGTCTTCGATTTGTCGGGAAAACGTGCGGTCGTGACCGGCGGGGCGCGCGGAATCGGTGCCGCGATCGTCAAGGCACTGGCCCGGTCCGGCGTGCGCGTGGCGATTACCGATCTCGATGCCGACGCAGCCGGAAAACTGGCGGCCGAGGTCGGTGGCGGTGCGTTTGCGCTCGGAATCGATGTTCGCAACCGCGCATCGGTCGAAAGCGCTATGAAAGAGGCGATTTCGAAGCTGGGTGGTCTCGATATCCAATGCGCGAATGCCGGCGTCTCGACCATGCGCAAGGCCGTCGAGCTGACCGACGAGGAATGGGACTTCAATTTCGACGTCAATATGCGCGGCATCTTTCTCGCCAATCAGATCGTCTGCCGCCATTTCCTGGAGAAGAAACACAAGGGCATCATCGTCAATACGGCCTCGCTGGCCGGCAAAGTCGGTGCGCCGCTGCTGGCGCATTACTCGGCCAGCAAATTCGCCGTGCTCGGCTGGACCCAGGCGCTGGCGCGTGAAATGGCGCCGCACGGCATTCGCGTCAACGCGGTCTGCCCTGGCTTCGTGAAGACCTCGATGCAGGAGCGCGAGGTCATCTGGGAAGCCGAGTTGCGCGGCATGACACCCGAAGCGGTGCGCGCCGAATACGTCTCGCTGACGCCGCTCGGCCGCATCGAGGAACCGGAAGACGTGGCCGATGTGGTTCTGTTCCTGTGCAGCGAGGCCTCGCGCTTCATGACGGGGCAAGGTGTTAACGTCACCGGCGGCGTGCGGATGGATTGACCGGTGGCGACACTGCCCAGCCATGGCCGTTACGACTACGTCCCCATCAAAGGGCGTAAGACCTATGACTGGCCCAATGGCAAGCGGCTGGCTGTTTATCTTGGGTTCAATCTCGAACACTTCGCCTTCGGAGAAGGATTAGGCGCCGAACTCGCACCGGGCGGGCCGCAGCCGGACATCCTCAACTTCGCCTGGCGCGACTACGGCAACCGGATCGGTGCGTGGCGGATGCTCGACCTGTTCGATCGCCTGCGCATGCCGGCTTCGGTGCTGGTCAACAGTGCGATGTATGACTACGCACCGCAGCTCGTGGCCGCCTGCCGCGCGCGTGGCGACGAGATTCTCGGCCATGGCCGGACCAACAGCGAGCGGCAGAGCCTGCTCGACGAAGCAGGGGAGCGCACGCTGATCGCCGAGTCGACGGCGCGGCTCACCAAGGAAGAGGGCAAGGCGCCGCAGGGTTGGCTGGGACCCTGGATCGCCGAGAGCAAAGTCACGCCCGACCTGCTGGCGGAGGCCGGCTACGGTTATGTGCTCGACTGGTGCATGGACGATCAGCCGATCTGGTTGCGGGTGCGTGGCGGCAAGCGCATCCTGGCCGTGCCTTATCAGCAGGAGCTGAACGACATTCCGGCCATCGCCGGGCGCAAGACCGGCGGCGAGGAGTTCGCCGATATGATCGTCGACACTTTCGACGAGATGCTGGAACAGGCGGCCGATGGTCCGATAGTGTTGGGCATCGCGCTGCACGCCTATCTGGTCGGTCAGCCGCACCGTTTGCGCCATTTGCGCCGCGCCTTGGCCCATGTGAACGCGCATCGGGAGAAGATCTGGGTCACGACCGCGGGGGCGGTCGCCGCACACTGCCAGGCGCTGCCGCCTGGGACGGTTCCAGGGGGGTGATACCAATTTGGTTTTGCGAAGCCTAGGGTGCTGGTCTATCGCACAAAAATTGTCGTCCTTGCGGGACCAGTAAGATTGTGTGAATCATTTTTGGCGAGTTTCTAATCAAGGCTCTAGCGAGCCAATAGGGGAGATGACAAATGCCCAATCAAAAGGAAGAGGAACTGATTCTGCGCGAAATGCTGCGGCAGGAACTGCGCAGCGGCTCGGTCGGCCGCCGCGACTTTCTGCTGGGCAGCCTGACTGCCGGCCTTGGCCTGGCCGGTGTCGGCGCGCTGACCAAGATGGGGATCGGCTCGGCCTATGCCGCCGACCGTCCTCTGACGCCGACCTTCTATCAGTGGATTCAGGACCTGCACCCCGGCATCCCCGAGGTGAACAAGAAGTTCCCCGGCATCAACTATCAGATCGCCCCGGTCGAAGGCTTCGGCATCGAGCGCTTCGTCGCCGAGGCGAAGAACAAGGACAGCACCTGGGACGTCTATGTCGGCCAGACGCC
>CAZNZI010000366.1:0-5529 GCA_964577475.1 uncultured Rhodospirillaceae bacterium | reverse complement strand
GCGCGCCAGCGCCGTGGCCCGCCTGTTCATCAAGCAAGGCATGGTGCCGACCCGGCTCCAAGTGGTCGGCTTCGGCGATACCCGGCCCAAGGTCGCCAATCGCGACGCCCAAGGCCGCCCCCTGCCCGCCAATCAGGCCATCAATCGCCGCGTCTCGGTCCACGTCTACCACCCGTAATTCGGACCTGACCGCGATCTGTTTCCGAGCATCGACCCGAGTCATACTGCCCGTCGGGAGGACCGATGGCGGGTGACTTCGTGCCGCGCGACTACAGCCTGACCGGCGCCAGCGCCAAAGCGGCTGCCGAGAGCGGGCTTGCCTACACGAAGTGGTACCGCTCTCCGGTGGATCGCGACCGGCTGAAGACGCTGATGCTGCGTTCAGATGGCCGGGCGATCCGCGATACGATTGTCTGGCTGGGTCTGTTCCTCGTCTCGGGCATCGCCGGTTTCCTGCTCTGGGGCAGCTGGTGGGGCGTCCCCGCCTTTTTCGTCTATGGGGTCCTCTGGGGCTCGTCGTCGGACTCGCGCTGGCATGAATGCGGTCATGGCACCGCCTTCAAGACCCAGTGGATGAACGACGCGATCTACCAGTTCGCTTCGTTCATGATCCTGCGCGAGCCGATGGTCTGGCGCCGCAGCCATCAGCGCCACCACGCCCATACGATTATTGTCGGCCTTGATCCCGAACTGCCGGCAGAGCGGCCACCCAATCTTTGGACGATCGCGCTGAGCTTCACCGGTTTGCCGCAGCTCAGAGTCTATGTGGAGCGTCTGGCGCGTCATACGATGGGGCGCATTTCCGCGGGCGAGCGGACCTATATTCCCGAATACGACTTCAAAACCGTCTATTGGGAAGCCCGCGCTCACGTTGCGATCTACGCCGGCGTAGCGGCCCTGAGCACCGCCACCGGCAGCCTCTTGCCGCTGATGTATGTGGGCCTGCCCTCGCTCTATGGCGCTTGGCTCTATGTGCTGACCGGACTCACCCAGCATGTGGGCCTGGCTGAGGACGTGACCGATCACCGGCTTAACTGCCGCACCGTCTACATGAACCCGGTGGTGCGATTCCTGTACTGGAACATGAACTATCACATCGAGCACCACATGTTCACGATGGTGCCCTATCACGCACTGCCGGCCTTGCACGAAGAGATGAAGGCCGACACACCGCGGCCCTATAGCGGTTTCGCCGAGGCCTATCGCGAGATCATCGCGACACTGTGGCGGCAGGTGAAAGACCCGACCTATTTCGCTGCGCGCCGGCTTCCGCCGACGGCGCGACGCACCTGACGCAAAAAAAGTCCTATCTCCCCGCATATGCGCATGAACGCGCGGCGATTCCGTCATCTCTTTGTCACAAAACTGCAAAGTCGTTTGCAGCGCATTATGACGAACGGCGCAGCGTCGCCCGGAGACGGCCATGCAGTTCGTCCAAGCCGCAGACTATGCCACTATCAAATTCCTGAATGGCTTCGTCGGCAGAAGCAATGTCTTCGACACTTTCATTTACGACATCGCCGATTCGTCTGTGCTTCAAGGCGGGCTTTACATGGCCATCTTCTGGTGGCTTTGGTTCAGGCCGAGCAGCGACCAGTACGAAGCCCGGCGCTCGGTCATCGTTGCGATCATCGGCAGCCTGATCGCGGTAGCGATTTCGCAGGTGTTGCAGCACGCTTTCCCCTATCACGAGCGACCGCTGCACACGCCTGCCCTGGGCTTCGTCATTCCCAAAGCGGTCAATCCGCAGACACTGCTCGACTGGACCTCGTTCCCCAGCGATCACGCAGTGCTCTACTTGTCCTTCGCCACGGCGATCTGGTTCCAGTCGCGCACGCTGGGATGGATCACAGGCCTATGGGGCATCGTTGTCGGCTGCTTGCCGCGCATCTATCTGGGATATCACTATCCGAGCGACGTGATCGCGGGCGCGATCTGTGGGGTCGTGCTGATGCTTATCCTGCATCGCCTATTGATCCGGACGCGCCTGCCCGACTGGCTTCTCCGCTGGGAGCAGACGCGGCGAACTGCGTTCTACTGCGTGGCCTTTCTCGGCACATTCGAGTTGGCATTGATGTTCTACGACGCGCGGCAATTGGCGAAGGATAGCGTCGCGGTCGTCATGTCGATCGAACATCCCGAGCCGGTCGCGGTCGCACCTGATGGTGCGCCGACGGCATCGGCGACGACGGTCCCGGCTCCCGAGCCGGTTGCCGACAAGCAATAGCTAGAGCGAGATCACCATGCCGTCGCGGGCAACGATCGCGTTGTCCCAGGTGCGGCGGGCCTCTTCCTCGATCCGGTTCATGATCTCGTCGGTGTGATCGGGATCGTGGTGGAAGATGGCAAGGCGCTTGACGCCGGCCAGCTTGCCCATCCGGATCGCTTCCTGCCAGGTCGAGTGGCCCCAGCCGACGCGGGACGGGAACTCGTCATCGGTATAGGTGCTGTCGTAGATGGCGAGGTCGGCACCTTCCATCAGGCCGAGCACGTTCTTGTCGGGCTTGCCCGGCACGTGTTCCGTATCGGTGATGTAGGTAATGACGCGGCCGGCATACTCGATGCGGTAGCCCGACGCGCCATTCGGATGATTCAAATTTGCGGTGCGCACGACCGTGCCATTCGCAAGATCGCTCAGCGTCTCGCCGATGCGGAAGTCCTGGTAGAGCATTTCGGCGCGCAGCGCCTGAAGCGGTACGGGGAACATCGGCGTCGTCATTTGACTGGCCAACGCCTGCTTGATGCCCCCGACATCGATCAGATGACCGGCGAGCACGCGGAACTGCCAGCCCGGCTGGTAGATCGGCATGAAGAACGGGAAGCCGTTGACGTGATCCCAGTGGGTGTGCGTCAGCAGCAGCACGCCGGACCGGATCTCGCGGCGGGAAAAGTCCTTCCCGAGCATACGCATCCCCGTGCCGGCATCGAGGATGATCGGTTGGCCGTCGAGAAGCACTTCGATACAGCTGGTGTTGCCGCCATAGACGACGTGCTGCGGCGATGCACAGGCAATGCTACCCCTAACGCCCCAAAACTTGACTTCGACCGCCATCCGGTTCTCCGGCATTTCGTGTCCTTGGCGCCGCCGCGGCGGTCACGCCCCCTAATGCAGTATTGCACACGGTAAGAGGCCTGTCACAACCGGACAATGTCGACGGTTGTGCCCACCGTCACTCCGGAGAAATAGGTATCCGCGCGGCCGCGGTTAACCGCAATTTCCACAAGACCGTTGGAATTCTGGTACCAAAACGCCCCGCCCTCGGGCACCGCGCCGAAGGTCCGGGCATGCTCGACGGTCTTCTCCATCAGACCAAGCCGGGCCGATGGGGCGAGTCCGGCGGCACGCAGCCCCGTCATCGCGTTGCCGTAGCGGTCGATATAGACGATCGCGGGGAGATCGTCGGGCCAGCCGGACGTCCGAGCCGCGGGCGCCGCCGTGAGCCCGGCCTGCTCGGCAGACAGGCCTCGCGCCAGCCGTGCGGCCACGGGGGCGAACAGGTCGCGACCGTGAAAGCTGGCGGAAATCCCTTCGGCGGGCGGTATGGCGAAGCTGCGGACCGCACGGCCCCGGCGCAGGAGCGGCTCGAACAGGCCGTTGCCCGGTCCGACGAACCATCGACCGTCAATGGTATGGACTTCGGCCGGGCGCTCCGTCCCCACCCCGGGATCGACGACGCAAAGGAAGACGGTTCCGGCCGGAAATCCCATGGCATAGGCCGCGAGCAAATAGGCGGCTTCCTGGGGCCGCTGCATCGGAGCATCGGCGAATAGGTCGAAGGCCGGGACGCCGGGCGCATCGCGCCAAAGCACGGCTTTGACCTGGCCGGTATAGGGGCCCTCGAGGCCGAAATCGGTGAACAGCACGATCATCCGGGACGCAGCCTAGAGGGCGGTCTCGGGATGGCGCAAGGATCAGGTGATCAGGTCGCGGACCGACTGCACCATCTTGTCGGAGATGTCGAAGACCTTGGTCGCCGAGTTGTAGGCGGTCTGGGTCGTGATCATCCGCGAGAACTCGTCCTCCAGGTTGACGTTGGAGGTTTCCAGGGTGCCGTCCAGAATCGAGGTCGTATTGAGCGACGACGCCTTGTCGAGACTGAGCGTACCGGCGCCGGCCGTCTGCTGGAACAGCGTGCCGGTCACGGCGTTAAGCGAATTCGGGGCAGTGAAGGTGGCCATCGGAATGGTATAGAGCAGCACCTTCTGGCCGTTGCTGTAATCGCCATAGAGATTGCCGGCGCTATCGACCTCGGCCTTGACCATGGTCGCACCGCCGAAACCGTCCTGCCCCTGGACGTTGAGCTGCAGGGTGCCGGACGCCAATTGCGACATCTTCGAGAAGTCGACATTGATGCTGCTGGTGGTGCCGTCGGCCCAGGTGATGTTGACCGACGACGATCCGCTCTGCGAAAGGAAGTTGCCGGCGCCGTCGAAGGCCAGGGTCGTCGAACTTCCCGTAGCGACCGAACCGACCTTCGGATCGACATTGTAGGTGACCGCCCATTGATCCGACGCGGTCTTGGTGAAGGTCATGCCCAAGGTTTGGGCGTCGAAATCGTTGTCATAGATCGGTACGCCCGCCTGGACCGAACCGTTGTTCCCCGTCTGGGCGTCGGCGGCCTGGCTCGACGTGTTGTATTGGGCGCCGTTCGTGGTCGGGTCTGCCGCGGTATAGTTGAGCCCGGCCAGGCTCGAACCGGTCGTGCCCGTATCGGTGCCGCTGATCTGGAAACCCTTGGCCGCGCCGGTGTTGTTGCCGACGAATTGAAGCTGGAAATTGCCGGCTCCGTCCGTGACCACGCTGGCGGTGACGCCGGCATTGGCCGCATTGACCGCCGAAGCGATGCCGCTGAGGCTGCCGTCGGTGACATTGACCGTCACGGCGCTGCCCGACGAGGTGAAGACACCCGTATTGGTGTTGACCGACCCAAGTTGAATCTGCAGCGAACCGGTCTTGAAGGTCTGCGTGGTTGTCGGGTCGAAGCCCGGCGTCGTGGTTGTGTTCGTCCCCGACAGTTTCGTGATCAGCTTCTGGACACTTGCCGGCTGCGAGGTGGCGTTCGCCACGTTCGATGGGATGGATCCTTGCAGATTGACCGTCGTGGTCGCCTTGCCGGGAATGGTCGAACCGAGCGAGATGCCGACCGCCGTGAGGCTTGAGAGATCATTGGTGGTCGTGGCGACGCCGTTGACGGCCTTCCAGCCCATCAAATAGTCGCCCCGCCCGTCGGTCAGGTAGGAGACGCTGTTGGCGGCCGAGGCCGGCAGTTGCGTGTTGACCGTATTGGCCACCGACTCGGCGAAATTGCCGGCGCGCGTGTAGAGCGTATTGCCCGTACCGTCGCGGGCGGAATTGAGGACGAAGAAGCCGGGACCGTTGATCGCCAGATTGTCCCACTGGCCGGTCGTCTGGAAGTTGCCCTGGACGTCGTATTCGTTCTGCTTGGCGACTTGGACGCCGAAAATGTTGAGCATCCCGCTGCCGCTGAGCGGGCCGCGCGATTCCGAAAGCATGGTCTGGAAGTTATC
>CAZNZI010000365.1:0-7788 GCA_964577475.1 uncultured Rhodospirillaceae bacterium | reverse complement strand
ATGGTCTTGATCTCGGGAAAGAGGGAGCGGGCATCGGCCAGGGACTGGCCGTGCATCACGCCCTGGCCGCGCGCGGCATGATTGGTGGCCGCGATCGCCAAGGCGCCGTGATGTTTGATGATGGTCGCGAGCGGCTGATCGACCCACGGCACATAGGCGGCCTGCCGCGTCAGCCGATCGGTGACGAAGTCCGGCAGCCAGAGGCAGACGATGCGTTTGGAACTCTCCATCGCCGGCTCACGGGGGATTGAGCAGGGCGAACCGCCCATCGCGCCAGGTCAGGGTCCAGGAGCGGGGCAGGCCGTTGCGGCAGCGTTCCAGCGACACATGCCAGGCGGGCGGACCCAGCCCGCCCCAAGGCGGCGGGGCGCTGGGGGCCGCGGTGACCTTCCAGCGCGTCGTCGCGCCGCCGGCCGTGGCGCGCGGCGGCGTCACCACCAGCCCCGCGACACCACCCGACTCGGCCGCCAATTGCATCCGCCGCGCCGCTGCCGGGGGCATCTCGTCGATTTCACCCAGCACGGCGCCCAGCGCGGGACAGCGCAGGCCTTCCTCCATCGCCCACAGGATCTCGACAGCACGCTCGGTCTCGGCGGTCATCACCCGGTCCGGCGTCAGGCCGAAAGCGGCGAGGCCGGGCAGGAACGGCATCGCGCCGCCGCGCCGCCGGCACCAGAGGACCGGCTTATCCCCGGCGATCAGGCCGAGCAGGGCAGTGGCAAAGCCGATCCCCGACCCATCGGCCAGGGCGATCTGGTGCAGCCGAGCCAGCGGCAAGCCGCCCCAGGGCAAAGCCGAGTCGACGGCCCCGATGGGGAGCACCGGCGGCGGTGTCTCGTTGCCCTGTTCGAGAGCCCAGATGCGGTCGCGCAAACGGGCTATGGTGGCGGTATTGGCTGCGGTCATGGGCTGGAGATAGGCTCAATATATGTTCTTGATATGTTCTAGTTATGCGTCGCGCCATCGTCAAGGGTAGGATAGTGGATAAGTCTCACTGTAGTTTCTGAGAATATTCCTGTAATCGACTGTTTAACAATAAATCTGGAGCACCAGATCGTGACCTCCCTTTTATCCGCCAGCGAGATGTACGCCGCCGACAAGGCTGCTGCTGACGCCGGCATCCCAGGGCCGATCCTGATGGAGAACGCGGGCTGGCAGGTGGCGCGGGCGATCCGGACGCGCTTCGCGCCGCAGCCGGTCGCCGTCCTCTGCGGACCGGGGAACAATGGCGGCGACGGGTTCGTGGCAGCCCGCTATCTCCAGGCCTGGGGCTGGCCGGTCCGGGTGGCTTTGCTGGGCGAGGCCGGAAAGCTCAAAGGCGATGCGGCGCTGATGGCCGAGCGCTGGAGGGGACCGGTCGAACCGCTGTCTCCCGCGATCCTGGCCCGCGATCCCCTGGTGATCGACGCCCTGTTCGGTGCGGGACTCGCCCGGCCGCTGGATGGCGCAGCCAGAAAGATGATCGAGACGTTGAATACCGGCGGCTACACCGTCGTTGCCGTCGACGTGCCCAGCGGGATCGACGGCAATACGGGCCAGATGCTGGGCATCGCCCCTCAAGCCGCGCTGACCGTGACCTTTTTCCGGCCCAAAACCGGCCATGCGCTGATGCCGGGCCGGCAGCTTTGCGGCGAACTGGTCGTGACCGATATCGGCATTCCATCCACGGTGCTCGATGCGATCGCGCCGAGGGCCTATGTGAACGGCCCCGACCTCTGGCAGAACGCGCTGCCCTGGCCCCAGCCCGGCGGACATAAATACGACCGCGGCCACTTGCTGGTGGCCGGCGGCGGGGCGATGACCGGAGCTGCACGACTGGCCGTTGCCGCAGGACGGCGGGCAGGGGCCGGGCTTGCGACGATCGTCGCGCCCGAAGCGGCCTTGGCCATCTATCGCAGCGACGATCCCGGCGTGATGGTTCAGCCGGTGAGCGAGTGGCCGGCGCTGATGGCCGACAAACGGCGCAACGCCGCGGTGATCGGCCCCGGCCTGGGCGTCAGCGCCGAAACGGTGCGGCTGGTGATGACGGCGCTCGACGCCGGCAAGGTCTGCGTTCTCGATGCCGATGCCCTGAGCAGCTTCGCTAGCGATCCGAAAACCCTTTGGCAGACGCCCGGCGCCAAAATTCTGACACCGCATGATGGTGAATTCGCCCGGTTGTTCACACATAAGGGCGATCGGCTGACGCGAGCCCGCGCCGCCGCCCGGGAGTCGGGGGCCATCGTGTTGCTCAAGGGACCGGACACCGTGATCGCCGCGCCCGATGGGCATGCTGCGATTACCGTCACGGCGCCGCCCACCTTGGCGACGGGCGGCAGCGGCGACGTGCTGGCCGGGCTGATCGGCGGTCTGGTCGCGCAGCGTATGGACCCGTTCCTGGCCGCTTGCGCAGCCGCCTGGATGCATGGCGCCGCGGCGAAAGTGAATGGCGCGGGGCTGATCGCCGAGGATCTGGTCGAGGCGATGCCCGAAGTCTGGGCGGCGCTGGAGAAGGGAACCGAGGAGGGCGCGTGGACGAGGTAAGGCTTCCCGAACGGGTGCCGGCGACGACGACCGGCTTCCTCGACCGGCTGCGCGGTGCGTGGCGCGACGTGGCCGAGCAGTTCGGCATCGCCCAGAAGGGCATGGCGCCCGATCTGCCCCCCGACGATGCCGAGGTTCTGCGGGAGCAGATGCGCGACTGCCTTTACGGTCGAGGCGGCGAAGTCTCGGCCCGCTCGCGGGCCGCCGTGCTCGGTCGCTCCTATATCGCCCTGAACGCCGAAGGCCGCCTGCGCTTCCTGCGGATTCTGGCCGGCGAGTTCGGCACCGATTCCGATGACGTCGATGCGGCGATGGCCTTGGTCGAAGCCGCGACCGACCAGACCCAGCGCCTCAAGGCTGAACAGAAGCTGCGTCAGACCCTCGAGAATCCGAGAGTCAAATTGCTGACTCAGTTCAATGCGCTGCCGGACGGAGTCAAGTTTCTGGTTGATATGCGCGGCGAGCTCGCGTCGCACGCGAAGAAAGACCCGCTACTCGCCGGTCTGGACTCGGATTTGCGCGATCTGCTGTCGAGCTGGTTCGATGTCGGCTTTCTCGATCTCCGCCGCATCACCTGGCGGTCTCCGGCTCTGGTCCTCGAGAAGATCGCGACCTATGAGGCCGTCCATGCCATCGAAAGCTGGCGCGACCTGAAGAACCGCCTCGACTCCGACCGGCGCTTCTTTGCGTTCTTCCATCCGCGCATGCCCGACGAGCCCCTGATCTTCGTCGAGGTCGCCCTCGTCAAAGGAATGAGCGCCAATGTCCATGAATTGCTGGACGAGGCCGCCCCCGTCGGTGATCCGACCAAGGCCGACAGTGCCATCTTCTATTCGATCACCAGCACCCAGAGGGGCCTGGCCGGGATCAGCTTCGGCAATTTCCTGATCAAGCGGGTGGCCGACGCCCTGGGGCACGAATTCCCCAACCTCAAGACTTTCGCCACCCTGTCGCCCATTCCGGGGTTCCGGACCTGGCTCGACGGCCAGATGACGGCCGGCGAATCGTTGACCGCCGCCGAACGCCGCGATCTGGCAGAAGCCGGCCTGGATAGCCTGGCCGGCGCTCTTGGCCGTGATTGGGTGAGTAACCCGGCCTGGGCCGAAGCGCTGAAAGGGCCACTCCTGCGCCTGTGCGCGACCTATCTGACCTCGCACAGGGAAAACGGACTCCGTGCCCTCGATCCGGTCGCTCACTTCCATTTGAGCAATGGGGCGCGCCTGGAACGGCTCAACTGGATGGCGGACCCGTCCGAAAAAGCGATCGCGCAGTCGGCCGGGATCATGACGAACTATCAATACCGGCTGTCCGAGGTTGAGAACAATCACGAGGCCTATACCGGCGAAGGCCGCATCATCGCTTCGAACGCCGTGCGCGCACTGATCAAGAAGTGACGCTGATCCACTCGTAAAAGACCTATGGAACAAGGGCTTTGGAAGACAGTCCATGAATCGGATTTTGACTGCCGAAAACCTCGCCCGGGACGCGGACGACGCGGCGCGCATGCCGCTGGTTGCCGCCGTCATCCCGTGCTACCGCGTCGGTGACGCAATCTTCGACGTGATCGGGCGCATCGGGCCTGAAGTTTCCCGTATCTATGTCGTCGATGACTGCTGCCCGGAACACACGGCCGATCGCGTCGAAGCGCGGATCACCGACGGACGGGTCGTGGTTTTGCGCCACACCGTAAATCAGGGCGTCGGGGGCGCGCTGGTGACGGGCTACAAGCAGGCATTGGCCGACGACATGACGCTTGTGGTGAAGCTCGATGGCGACGGGCAGATGGACCCGGCCCTTATTCCGCGGTTCATCAAGCCGATCCTGACCGGCCAAGCCGATTACACCAAGGGCAACCGCTTCTTCCATGTCGAGTCGCTGGCGGGGATGCCCCGCATGCGGCTGTTCGGCAACGCCGTCCTGTCCTTCATGACCAAACTGTCCAGCGGCTATTGGCGCATTTTCGATCCGACCAATGGCTATACCGCCATCCACGCGGTGGCGCTTCGCTTGCTGCCGCTCGACAAGATTGCGCGGGACTATTTCTTCGAGAGCGACATGCTGTTCCGGCTCAATATCGTGCGCGCCGTCGTTCAGGACGTGCCGATGGATGCCGTCTATGGCGACGAGAAGAGCGGGCTGAAGATCATGAAAGTCATCCCGCGCTTTCTGGCGCGCCATGCGGCCAATTCGGCCAAGCGAATCTTCTACAGCTATTTCCTGCGCGACTTTCAACTCGCTTCCATCAACCTGGTAATCGGGACACTGGCCGTCATCGGTGGCGGCATGTTCGGTGTCAGCCGATGGATTCTCTCCAATCGGAACAACGTCCCGGCCTCGGCCGGTACCGTCATGGTGGCCACGCTGCCGATCATCCTGGGCGTGCAGCTTCTGCTGCAGGCGGTGTCCTATGACATCCAGAACCAGCCGACCCAGCCCATCCACAAAAGCTTCGAAAGCTAGCCGAACACTCCCAAGGCTCGCATAATCAGAAACGTTAGCGGGAAGGGGGTCATGGGGTTCTTTTCCGACTTCGCCACCGGCGGGGTCACGTTACTCGCGGTTCTCGTCGTCCTGTCCCTGTTCGATGTGCCGGCGCGATGGACGGTGGCCGCGGGGCGGCTCTCGCCTCTGGCGCTGTTCGCAGGGTGGGGCGTGGTCTGCCTGGTGCTGACGATCGTGGGCGGCCTTTTGCGGGCGCCGCTCTACGTCGGCGTGATCGCGCTTTTGTTGGCCTGCGTATGGGCATTGCGGCGGGTGCCAAGGCCACTGCAGGTCCGAGCGGGGGGCGAGGGAGCCGGTGCCCTGCGGGTTCTCGTGGTGGCGATCCCCTATCTGGTCATCGCCGCCACGATCCGGGTGGCGGCGGTCGACACATTCACCTATTGGCTGCCGAACGCGCTGTTCCTGCACGATCATGACATTTTCGCCGGTGCCGGCGACGCAACCCTCAGCGGCTTCCCGGCCTTTCCGCAGAACCTTCAGCTGATCGGCTACATTGCGGGGCTGGCGCTGCCGTTCTTCCCGGCGACGGCCATAATCAGCGTCAACGCATTGCTCCTGTGCTGGCTGGCATGGCTCCTGGCGCGGATCATCGCCGACGGCAAGCTGATCGGGTGGGGGACTGCGGCATGCTCCATCCTTCTCGTGACGGCGCTGAACCCCAGCTATGTCCCCGACCTGGCCCTTGTGAGCTATGGCGAACTTTCGACGGGCGTCGCGCTGGCGGCATCGGCTTATGCCGCATGGATGATCCTGGAAAGTGCGCGCGCAGACCGTCCGGCCGATGGGCAGGCCTTTGCCCGCGGCGAATTGCTGGTGTTCGGCCTGACCCTGGCGGCTCTGATCAACATCAAGGAGAGCAACCCGTCGCTGGTCGGCGAACTGCTCGTCGTCTTCGCGGTGCTGGGACTGATCGGCAGTCGCTTCGCAGACCGGCTCTTGCTGCTGCGGCGGCTATGGCTCGCGGTTGCTCCGCCGGCCATCGCCTATGCCGCATGGCACGGCTACCTGCGTTGGCAGTTGCCTGAAGCCAGCGCGCACGGTTTGCTGCCTGTCGCTCAATGGCAGTGGTCAGACGTGCCGGTCATCCTCAGTTCGATGGGGCTCGTTGCGACGAACAAGGGCGGCTATTTCGGCCTAGTCCTCTTGATCGCCCTTTATGGACTCTGGCTCTTGGCGAAAAAGCGCCAGGAGCCCGCACTGCGTCTGACGGTCATCACCGTCCTCATGTTTCTCGCGCATATCGCGTTTCTGGTCGTGGTCTATCTGGCTGTGTTCCCGGGAGCCGACGGGAGGCGGGTCCAATCGTTCTGGCGGTTCGCCACCCAACTCGGGCCGCTGGTATTGCTGACCGCAGTGGTGATCGCGGCTCCTTACGGCCGCCGCATATCTCGCTCCATGCCGGCTTGGGCCGCCGCCCTGCCATTGGTCCTTTGTCTGGTTGGACCGATCGCGGCGTACAGGTTCCTGCGCATCGATCTCAAATCGGGGCAACCTGCGATCTGGCAGATGGGCAAGGATCTGGTTTCGATCCTGCCGCCCAACGCCAAGCTCGATGTCGTGATGTTCCATGACAACGGCAATTGGTCCTCCGAGTTGAAGGGGGCTTTGACGATGAGTGACCCGCGGCGATCGGACATTGCCGTACAGCTGCATGCGACGGTTTCCGACCTGTCCACAGCAAGCCTCGTTTGGCTGAACTGCTTGGATGAGGGTTCCGCCAAAACCTTGGGGATCGATGAACCGCCCGGCGTGGCGCTCCTGCTGGCCCGCCAGGGTTCCGGATGGGTGGTGTCCCGGAAATGGCCCGCCGGGGTCTGCAACCCGGGCAAGGGCGGCGCGTTGTAGTCGCTCAGGACACGCCGCGGCGTTTTGGCGCCAGGGCCTTCACCCATGTTTGCAAGCGAGGCCACAAGGTCTCGACGGCCAAACCGCCGGCCAAAGCGAGCCCCGTTATGGCGGTCAGCTGATAGCGGGTGATGTTCAAGGACAGAAGCGCGTAAGCAATCAATGAGAACCATGCCGGCCCCAGAACCGCCAGCCCGTCCCAGCGCCGCCGCCGGGCGAAGCGTATCGTGAGCCAGAGCAGAGCCGGAAAACCCAAGACCACAAATTCGTCGAACCAAAGACCGCGAAAGAAAACCGGCAAGGTGGTTGCCACGTAGGACGGGAACTCGCCCAGAATTTCGCGGACGATCACGCCGGATACCGAAGCCTCTGCGTCGGCCTGGCTGAGGCCGCGTTCGTTTTTCAGCCGCTCCACACGGGCATTAAAATTCGTAACCTGGCCCATCATGTAGTAGCCGTCAGGTGTGTAGAGCTCGAAACGGTGCCACGCGCTTTCGGGTAGTAAAGCGCGGGCGATGCCCGGGCCGGGGCCACGCAGCCACCACAGGAAAGCAGCGGCGTATTGGCCGGCATTCATGTGATCCAATTCTTCGCGTGTGCTCAAAGCGATGGCGCCGCGCGAATCGGTCAGAACGGGACGGCCGAAGACCGCATCGTTGCGGGCGACCCAGGCCCCGATGATGACGCCGCTACAGACGGCGACCGCGATCGCCCCTTTAAGATAGCCGCGATTGCGATCGATCGCCGCCGCCGCGAGAAGGGCGATCACGGCGCAGATCAGGTAAAGCTCGTAGATTCCTTTGGTCAGGACCATCAGGCCCGTCAACAAACCGACGACAATCCATCGGCCCAGGCTTTGATGCCGCTTCACGGCGAGAGCCAGCGCATAGGCCAGTCCGGCCGCCAGCAACAGCGCCA
>CAZNZI010000364.1:0-7244 GCA_964577475.1 uncultured Rhodospirillaceae bacterium | reverse complement strand
CATGTTCCAAGGCCTGTTCGCCAATGCCGCCGATTTGATCCTGCTGGGCGCGGTGCCCATCGTCGGCATCGCCGTGATCGTCGATGTGGTGTTCCGCCTGGTCGCATCGCCCCGTAAGGTGGGTGCATGATCGAGTTTAAGGGCGTCAGCAAGCGGTTCGAAGGCACGCTGGCGGTCGAGAACCTGTCGCTGACCATCGCTCAGGGCACGATCGGCGTACTGATCGGCACCTCGGGCTCGGGCAAATCGACCGCGCTCCGCATGGTCAACCGGCTGATCGAACCGAGCAGCGGCACAATCAATCTTTTGGGCACCTCGATCGACCAATTGCCGCCGGTCGAACTGCGGCGGCGCATCGGCTATGTGATCCAATCGATCGGGCTTTTTCCCCATTGGACCGTCGAGCGCAACATCGCCACCGTGCCGCGCCTGCTCGGCTGGCCCAAGCCGAAGATCAAGGATCGCGTCGAGGAACTGTTGGCGCTTCTGCGGCTCGACGCCGCCGCGATACGACACAAATATCCCCATCAGCTTTCGGGCGGGCAGCAGCAGCGGGTCGGCGTGGCGCGCGCCCTGGCGGCCGATCCCGATGTATTGCTGATGGACGAACCCTTCGGCGCGGTCGATCCGTTGACGCGCACCGCGCTGCAAGACGAAATTGCGCTGATCCATCAGCAGACGCACAAGACCATCCTGCTGGTCACCCACGACATCGAGGAAGCGCTGAAGCTGGGCGATTTCATCGCGCTGATGGACAAAGGCAGGCTGGTCCAGGCGGGAACGCCGCGCGATTTGCTGACGGCGCCCAAGACTGATTTCGTGCGCGAGTTCTTCGGCGGCGCCGATCTCGGCCTGCGGCTCCTCGAGATCGAGACCGCCGAAACGCTGATGCGTGCGGGCGAACGCAGCGATGGCGAGGCAATTCCCGCCACGATGCCCCTGCACCGCGCGCTGTCTCTGATGGTGGCCCGGGGCGTCGACCGCCTGCCGGTGACCAACGGTTCCGGTGTGCCAGCCGGCACGCTGCATCTGGCGGACTTGGCGAAGCGATGAACGGCCACCTCAGAAATCCGCGCTGGTATGCCGATCCTGTTCTCGCCGCCGCGATCCTGACGATCGCGCTGGTGTTCGGCATGCCCCTGCTGCGGCCTCTGTTCGCGCATGCTTTTCCCGAACTCGACCGGCCGGTCTATGCCGGGGACCCGTTCTGGCTCCTGCTGCTCAGTCACATCGGCCTGGTGGCGGCGTCGAGTGCGGCTGCGGCGGCCGTCGGGATTGCGGCGGGCATCCTGGTCACACGTCATGCAGGCCGGTCGTTTCGCGGCACGGTCGAGACCCTGGCGGCAATGGGCCAGACCTTTCCGCCGGTCGCAGTACTGGCGGTGACCGTGCCTCTGATCGGCTTCGGCGCCTGGCCCGCTTTCATCGCGCTGGCACTCTACGGTCTTCTGCCGATCATTGAGAACACCGTGTCGGGCCTGGAGCAGGTCTCACCCGCTGTGCGTGAAGCGGCCGCCAGCAGCGGCATGACGGGTTGGCAGATCCTGCGCGATGTCGAATTGCCGATCGCCGCGCCCATCATCCTGGCCGGTATCCGTATCTCTGTGACGATCAATATCGGCACGGCAGCGCTGGCCTCCACGGTCGGTGCGAAATCGCTGGGCCTGCCGCTGATCGTCGGGCTCAACTCCGACAACATCGCCTATGTAATCCAGGGCGCGCTGCTGGTCGGCGCGCTCGCGATCACCGTCGATCTCGCTTTCGGCCGCGCCATGCGCTTCATCCAGCGGTGGAAGATCGTGTAACCGATCGTCATTTGGTTCGTCATCGCGAGGAGCGAAGCGACGCGGCGATCCAGGGCAACCTCTGTGGCCCTGGATTGCTTCGCTTCGCTGCGCTCGTAGTGACGGGTGAGTCCTCGAAACGGCGATCTCCCGGTCACCGCTTGGTCACAAGCGAGTCCCTCCCTTCTCCGTTTTTCGGTGCGCACCATAGGCGATGGCCCAGTCCTCGCACCCACTGCCGATGTTCATGCGCGACCGCATCAGCACCGCGAAGCCCATGGTGGACACGATCGTCCTGACCGATGTGCCCGCGCGCCTCGACCGTTTGCCCTGGAGCGGTTTCCATTGGCTGATGGTGGTCGCGCTGGGCATCACCTGGATTCTCGACGGGCTGGAGGTGACACTGGTCGGTTCGCTGTCCGGCGCGCTCGCCAGCGACAACTCGATCGCGCTCACCAGCACGGAGATCGGCGCGGCGGCCAGCGCCTATCTCGTCGGCGCGGTGCTGGGATCGCTGGCCTTCGGCTATCTCACCGATAAGCTCGGACGGCGGCGGCTTTTCTACGTGACGCTGCTGCTCTATATCGTTGCCACCATCGCCACCGGCTGTTCGTGGAACTTCTGGTCCTTCGCCGTCTTCCGCTTCCTGACCGGCGCGGGAATCGGCGGCGAGTACGTGGCAATCAATTCGGCCATCCAGGAACTGACGCCCGCACGCTATCGCGGCTGGACCGATCTCACCATCAATGGCAGCTTCTGGATCGGCGCGGCACTGGGCGCGGTCGGCTCGCTGGCGGCGCTCGATCCCGATCTGGTCGATCCGGCCTACGGTTGGCGTTTGCCCTTCGCGATCGGCGGTGTGCTTGGCCTGTTGATCGTCTATTTGCGCCGCTTCGTACCCGAAAGTCCGCGCTGGCTGGCCACGCATGGCCGCGGCGACGAAGCGCACCGGACGATGACCGATATCGAAGAGCGCATCCGCCGCATGGGCCGGTCGCTCGATGACATCCCTGCGGGAAGTCAGATGCAGTTGCGCCAGCGCCAAGGCAGCGCCATGGCCGAGGTGGCGCGTGCCGCCATCCATCACTATCCGAAGCGGACCATCCTCTGCATCGTGTTGATGGCATCGCAGGCGTTCTTCTACAACGCGATCTTCTTCACCTACGCGCTGGTGCTGACCCATTTCTACGCCGTGCCGGCGGGCAGTATCGGCACCTATATCCTGCCCTTCGCGCTGGGCAATGTGTGCGGGCCGCTGCTGCTGGGCCGCTTGTTCGACGTGGTCGGGCGCAAGACGATGATTGCGGCGACTTACGCCATTTCGGGCGTATTGATGATTATCACCGCCTGGCTGTTCGCCCATGGATTCCTATCAGCCGCCAGCCAGACTGTATGCTGGACCATAATCTTTTTCTTCGCCTCGGCCGCGGCCAGTTCGGCCTATCTCACGGTCAGCGAAAGCTTTCCGCTGGAGGTGCGCGGTCTGATCATCGCGCTCTTCTATGCCGCGGGAACGATGCTGGGCGGCATCGCGGGCCCAGCGATCTTCGGCGCGCTGATCGATACGGGCTCCCGCGATAATTTGATGTGGGGCTATATGGCCAGTGCGGCCCTGATGCTGATCGCGGCGGTCACCGAAGCCATTCTCGGTGTCGCCGCCGAGCGGCGTTCGCTTGAGTCGATTGCACGTCCGTTGTCGGCCATCGACTGATCAGCCCCTCCGCCGAACAACGCCGCAAACGTTCTTTCTCCCGATGCAATTCGTGTTGCGGATTCCTTGCCGCCTCGGCGCGGGGTTGGTAGCCTGTTGATCCGGGGATCAACACATCCAACACCGCGTATTTTTTGGGAGGGGACCGTGAAGGCTATCGTCATTCCGTCAACCGGCGGCCACGAGAAACTGGTCATGTCGGAGGTGCCCGATCCGAAGCCGGGTGCAGGCGAGGTGCTGATCGACGTCCACTATTCGGGATGCAACTGGGCCGATACCCAAATCCGGCTGGGCATTTACCCGCATCCATTTACCTATCCGCTCATCCCCGGTTTCGAAGTGGCCGGTGTCGTGTCGGCGGTCGGTCCGGGCGTGACGAACGCGAAGGTCGGCGACCGCGTCTGCACCTTCGTCGAGCGCGGCGGCGGCTATGCCGAGAAGGTCGTGGCGCCCGCGCCGGTCCTCATCCCGCTGCCCGACAAGATCGGCTTCGATGTCGGCGCGGCTTTCCCGATACAGGCGCTGACCGCCTAACACATGAAGTTCACCATCTTCAGCCTGCAGAAGGGCATGTCGGTCCTGGTCCATGCGATCGGCGGCGGCGTCGGCCTGTTCTGCACCCAGCTTGCCGTCCACCACGGCGCGCGCGTGATCGGCACGGTCGGCACGCCGGGCAAGGAAAAGAAGCCGCTGGAATACGGTGCCGAGAAGGTGGTGCTGACCAAGACCGAAGATTTCGTCCAGGCCACGCTCGACTTCACCAAGGGCAAGGGCGTCGATCTCGCGATGGATTCGCTGGGCGCCACGACCCTCGACCGTACCTATGGCGTGGTGAAGAAGCTCGGCCACATCATCAGCATCGGCGAGGCGGAAGGCGTGCCCTTCCCGAATATCCGCGACCGCATCCTGCCTCGCTCGCAGACCTTCACCCGCATGCATCTGGGCCATATCGACCCCGAGTCGCAGGCCTGGCGCGACGGCGTCGACCATGTGCTGAAGGGCATCCTGGACGGCTGGCTCGATGTGCCGATCGACGGCGTCTTTGCCTTCGACAAATCGGGCGATATGCATAAGCGGATCGAGTCGCGCCACGCGGCCGGTAAGCTGGTCCTGAAAGTGCGTTGAGGCCGGGTTCGATCATGAAGTTGATTGGCGTTGATGTCGGCGGCACGTTCACCGATCTGGTGCTGTTCGACATCGAGAAAAACGAGACCGCGATCCACAAGGTGCCGACCACACCCGACGACCCGTCGCGCGGGATCATGACCGGCATCGTCGAGATGTGCCGCGCCCAGAACATCGACCTGGGCGCGGTCACCCATGTCTATCACGGCACTACCATCGCGACGAACGCGGTGCTGGAATACAAAGGATCGCGCACCGGCATGGTGACGACCGAGGGTTATCGCGACATCATCCATATCGGCCGCCACCAGCGCCCGATGCATTACTCGATCATGCAGGAGATTCCCTGGCAGAATCACCCGCTGGTCCGCCGCCGCTTCCGCAAGACCGTAGCCGAGCGCCTGGTGCCGCCGAAGGGCGATGTCCGCACCGAGCTTGACGAGAAGGCGGTGCGGCAGGTTGCGAAGGAATTGGCGAAGGAAGGCGTGGAGGCCGTCGCCGTCTGCTTCTTGTTCTCCTACCTGAACCCGGCGCATGAAGATCGCGCCAAGCAGATCATCCTCGAGGAATTCCCGAACGCCTTCGTGACCACCTCGTCTTCGGTGGTGCCGCAGTTCCGCGAGTTCGAGCGCTTCACCACCACGGCGATGAACGCTTTCATCGGCCCCAAGGTGCGGCACTACGTCGCTCAGCTCGAGGACGCGATGAAGACGACGGGGGTGAAGGCCGATCTGCGCATCATGCGGTCGAACGGCGGCCTCGCGACGCCGCAGATGATCGCCGAACTGCCGGTGCTGACCCTGCTCTCGGGTCCGGCGGCAGGCGTGCTAGGCGGCGGCTGGTCGGGTGAACTCTCGGGCCGGCGCAACCTGATCACCTTCGATATCGGCGGCACCAGCGCCGATATCGGCGTCATCACAGACGGCAAATTCGGCGAGGCCTCGGCGCGCGACACCTGGATTGGCGGCTACCCGGTCATCGTACCGATGATCGATATCCATACGATCGGCGCGGGCGGTGGCTCGATCGCTTATGTCGATTCCGGCGGCACCTTCAAGGTGGGCCCGGAAAGCGCGGGTTCCCAGCCCGGCCCGGCCGCCTATGCGCGCGGCGGCACGCGGCCGACCGTGACCGACGCCAATGTGGTTCTGGGTCGCCTCGACAAGGACAATTTCCTCGGCGGCCGGATGAGCCTCGATGTCGATGCGGCTCATCGCGTGATCGGCGAATTGGCCAAACAGTTGAAAATGAGTCTTCTGGAAGCGGCCGAGGGCGTGATCACCGTGGTCAATGCCAATATGGCCAATGCGATCCGGTCGCGTACCGTGCAGAAGGGTATCGATCCGCGCAATTACGCGCTGTCGGCTTTCGGCGGCGCCGGCCCGCTGCATGGCGCCGAAGTCGCAGCCATGCTCGACATTCCCGAAGTGATCATTCCGCCCCACCCCGGCATCACCTCGGCGACGGGCCTGCTGACCACTGATTTGAAATACGACACGCTGCGCACCACCTTCCTGGTCAGCACAGATATCGATTTCGAGCGCCTGAACCGGGAATTGGCGGCGATGCGCACGACCCTGGAGGAACAGTTCCGCGCCGATGGCATCGATCCGAAGGCGGTCAAGTTCAGCCGCTTTGCCGATGCGCGCTATATCGGCCAGGGCTATGAGCTGCGCGTCGATCTGCCCGACGGCACGATCGATGCGGCCTCAATCAAAAAGGCCTTCGACCAGTTCCATGCGGTCCACAAGACCGAGTACGGCCATTTCTTTGCCGACAGCCCGATCGAAATCGTCAATATCCGCCTGACGGGTGTCGCGCCGACGCCCAAGATCGGCACGATCAAAGTGGCGAAGGGCGCGAAACTGGCCGATGCGCTGGTGAAGATCGGCAAGGCCACGTTCCGCCACAGGGGCAAGCTTGAGACCCTGCGCACGACGTTTTACCGCCGCGACCTGCTGCCGCTGGACCAGGCCGTGCCCGGCCCGGCGATCATCCTGCAAACCGACAGCACGACTGTTGTTCCACCCGGAGCCACGGTGACCGCCGATGCCGGCGGCAACCTGATCCTTCGCGTACGAGGTGCGACATGAACGAAATCTCCGCGGTCCCGCCCGGCGCGCAGACGCGCATCGATCCGATCACGGCGAGCGTCATCCAGGGTGCCCTGGAAAACATCGCCATCGAGATGGGCTACAAGCTGATGCGGATGAGCTATTCGAGCATCATCCGCGAGTCGGAAGACTTCGGCGCGGCCCTGATCGACATCCACAACCGCCAGATGGCCGAAGCGAAACAGAGCACGCCGCTGCAATCGGGTCCGATCCCGGGATACATCGCCGGGCTGCGCAAGCAGCTCGAAGAGCGGGGCGAGACGATCGAGCCGGGCGATGTGTTCATGCACAACGATCCCTATGCCGGCGCCACCCATGGCCCCGATGTGGGCTTCATCGTGCCCGCCTTCCACAAGGGCAAGCTGGCCGGTTTCGCCGTGACCACGGCGCATCACCTGGACATCGGCGCCCATACGCCGGGCAGCGGCGGCATCGTCGACGCGATCGACTGCTATGCCGAAGGCCTGCGTTTCCAGGCGATCAAGGTCTATGAGGCCGGGAAGAGGAACA
>CAZNZI010000363.1:0-3180 GCA_964577475.1 uncultured Rhodospirillaceae bacterium | reverse complement strand
ATAGCGCGGCCCGACCGAACCGATCTGGCCCGAATACATGGGCGCCCGGTGCAAGTTGGCGCGGATCAGCGCGTGGCCAGCGGGCGTCGTCGCGGTGATCCCGCACTGAATCTGGGGCGTGGTGATGCGCTCGGTCAGTGTGGAGAACGGACGCGGCGGATCGTCTCCCGGCTGCATCTCGAGGCTGGCCCAATCGATGGTGCGCCCGTCGAGGCGGCAGGGCGTGCCGGTCTTCAGCCGCCCCAGCGGGAAATCCAGCCGCGCCAAGGTCTTCGACAGACCCAAGCTGGGCGCATCCCCCATCCGGCCGGCGGGGATTTTGGTTTCGCCGATATGGATCAGACCCGACAGAAAGGTGCCGGTGGTCAGCACCACAGCGCCGGCCGGGATGGTCTCCCCGCTCCCCAGAACCACGGCCTGAACTCGACCCTGATCGACCACCAGGTCTTCGGCCGAGCCCTCCATCACCGTCAAACCAGGGGTAGAGGCCAAAGCCTCGGCCATCGCCCGCTTATAGAGTTTGCGGTCCGCCTGGGCGCGCGGGCCGCGGACGGCCGGGCCTTTCGAGGCATTGAGCATGCGGAACTGGATTCCACCGGCATCGGCCACCCGGCCCATCAACCCGTCGAGCGCATCGATCTCGCGGACCAATTGGCCCTTGGCGAGACCGCCGATCGAGGGGTTGCAGCTCATCGCGCCGATGGTGTCGCGCTTCTGGGTCAAGAGCAGGGTCCGGGCGCCCAGGCGCGCGGCGGCCGCGGCGGCTTCACAGCCGGCATGCCCACCCCCCACCACGATGACATCGAACCCGCTCATCAGCGACTTAGCGCCTCACTCTGAGAAAATGTTTCACGTGAAACATTTTCTGGAAATCCACCAAAATCAATCACTTACCGATGCAGAACTCATGAAAAATGACGTCCAACATCTCTTCGACATCGATACGGCCGGTGATCCGGCCCAGCGCGTCGGCGGCATGTCTTACATCTTCTGCCACCAGTTCGGGAAGAGCCCCGCGCAGAGCCTGGCGCAAAGCCGCTTCCGCCTGACCGACCGCCGCCCGGTGCCGCGCCCGCGTCAGGATCGCAGTACCCCCTGCCTCAAGAGCATCGGAGGCCCGTGCGGCCAGGGTCGCGATCAACGAATCGAACCCCGCACCCGTCTTGGCCGAGACGCCGACGACGTCGGCGCCATTGATATTGGGCGACAGCGCGCCGCCATAGGTCAGGTCGCGCTTGTTGAAAAGCGCGATCGCGCCCGGACCCAGCATCGCCAAAGCCTCAGCGTCCATGTCGGGCAAGGCCGCGGCGTCGAACACGACCAGCCGCAGATCGGCATCCGCGGCGCGGTCGCGTGAACGGCGGATGCCCTCGGCCTCGACCTCCCCCTCGGCTTCGCGCAGCCCGGCCGTGTCGGCAATCGTGATCGGGAAGCCGGCGAGATCAAGATGGACCTCGATCACGTCGCGCGTGGTACCGGCGCTGGCCGCGACAATGGCCGCCTCACGTCCCGCTATCCTATTGATAATACTTGACTTACCGACATTGGGCGGGCCGAGCAGCACGATCTGGAACCCCTCGCGCAGCCGCTCGCCGCGCCGCTGGTCAGCCAGGTTCCTCGCCATCTCATCGGCGAGGCGCGTCAGGATCGTGCGCGCTTCGGCGCCCAACTCCTGCGGCAACCCCTCCTCTGAAAAATCGATTTCAGCTTCGAGGAGCGCCTGGGCCCGGATCAGCCGCGCGCGCCAGCCTTCGACGACGCTCGCCAGCGCCCCGCCCATCTGCCGCAGCGCCTGGCGCCGCTGGGCCGCCGTCTCAGCCTCGACCAGATCGGCGATGCCCTCGGCACGGGTGAGATCGAGCTTTCCGGCGAGAAAGGCACGGCGGCTGAACTCGCCGGGCTCGGCCGGCCGCAACCCGCGCGCGACCAGCGCATCGGCCAAAGCATTTGCCACGGCGCGGCCACCATGCAGATGCAGCTCGACCACATCTTCGCCGGTGAAACTGTGCGGGCCCGGAAACCACGCAGCCAGGCCATCATCGATCGTTTCGCCGCGCGCATCCTTCACGGTCGAACGCACCAGCTTGCGCGCCTCGGGCAGTGCTGTGCCGGTCAGCGCCTCCAGCACCCCACCCGCTTTCGCACCCGAGATGCGGAACACCGCCACACCGGATTTCCCCGGCGCGCTGGCAAGCGCGAAAATAGTGGCGGTGGAGGCAGTGGTCACAGGCGCAACCATAACCGCCAAGGATCGTTTCGTCAGTCTCATTGGCTTTACATTGCCGGCCGCACCCTGGTAGGTTACATGTAACCTAAGGACGCCAGCGATGCCCTCGTCTTCAAAGCGCAAGCCAGTCCGCACCAAGACTGCCACATCGCGCGATAAGGTCCGCTCTCATCGCGCGAGACTGCGTGCGCAAGGACTGCGGCCGGTACAAATTTGGGTACCCGATACGCGGTCACCGAAGTTCGCCGCCGAAGCGCGCAGGCAGTGCCGCTTGATCGCCGAAAGCCGCTACGCAGTCGACGATCAAGCTTTCGTGGATGCTATTTCCGAATTCAAATTCGAATGAACCGCGGTGAGGTCTGGACGGTGTCGGGAGGGCCTAACTACGCAGGAAAGCCCCGGCCCATCGTCATTATTCAATCCGATCGCTTCGAAACGCGCGACTCGATCACAATTTGCCCGTTCACCACCGATCCAACTGACGCGCCTTTGATGCGTCTTGAGGTCGCGCCCACTTCGGCTAACGGCTTGAAAGCCGCCTCCCGGATCATGATCGACAAGATCACGACCGTGCCGAAAGGCAAATTGGGCCGACAAATCGGTAAATTGAGCGAAGCCGATCTCAGCCGGCTCAGCCGAGGGATCATGATCTTCCTGTCCCTGATGGACTAAAGCGGCTTACCCCTTCGCGGCCTTCGCTTCTTTCTGCGGCCCGTCTTCGGGTTTCATCATCAGCCGTTCGACGCGGCCGCCGTTCTTCACATGGGTGGTGAGGATCTCGTCGATATCGGCCTTGGTATCGTAGTGGTACCAGACGCCTTCGGGATAGATCACCATCGTCGGCCCGAGCTCGCAGCGGTCGAGGCAGCCGGCCGAATTGATGCGCACATCCTCGATGCCCAGTGCACGCGCCGTCTTCTTCATGTAGTCGCGCAGGTCCTCCGCACCGCGCG
>CAZNZI010000362.1:0-7880 GCA_964577475.1 uncultured Rhodospirillaceae bacterium | reverse complement strand
CAAGACATACGAGCAAGGTCGTCCGCATGCCGGCCGGGCGCCCATGCTCGCCGCGATCGAGACCGATGATGGCTCCGGTGACGACCGTGAGCAAAAGGCGGACGGCAATTTCCTGCCACGTGGGGTGTAAAGGCATTCCCTGACTGTCTCCTGATAGAGACCTTAGTGACGCCCTCCAAGCGGATTAAATCCCTTGCGGATCAAGCCTCGACAACAACAAAGCTGTGACACACGGGCTTGTCGCTTGCGGCTCGGGAGTGTTCGGCCGATGGTTTTGGAAGCGGTCCAGAACCCCGGATGCGATTTCTTCTTCGACCGGCGGCGCGACTGCTCTCAACGCGCCTTTCACAGGGCGTTCGAGACGCTTCAAGACCCGACGGCCGATCCAGGCCGACATCCGCTGGCGATTGAAGTCCATCGAACACGTTCGTTCACCGACTCACCGGGAGAACCGCGATGACGAAGAACACTCCAACTCGATTCCCCACGAAGACCCATCTCTCGGTCAGAGAGCGCACCGCACGATCTCAATCGGTGAGGCATAAGGACCCCGCCGCACTGGCGGAAGACGAGCATCGTTTCCGCGACGAACTGGTCGGCTATCTGCCGCAACTCCGCTCCGTGGCTCGCGCCATGACTCGTTCGCAGGAGGGCGCGGAAGATCTGGTACAGGAAACCGCCACCCGCGCCCTGGCCGCCTATGACCAGTTCGAGCCGGGCACCAACCTGCGCGGCTGGCTGACGACCATCCTGCGCAACCAATACATCAGTGATCTGCGCAAACGGCACATGATGGTGGCTGACGACGACTTGGCCGACATGCTTTCGACGCCTGCCGCCCAGCTTCATGCCATCGAATTGGCAGAAGTGACGGCGGCGATGGAAACGTTGTCGGACCGGCACCGCGAAGTGCTGATGCTGGTGGCCATCTCGGAGATGGACCAGGAGGAGGCGGCCCATCGCTGCCATTGCGCCGTCGGCACCATCAAGTCGCGCCTCAGCCGGGCGCGGTCGGAACTTCATGCCGCACTCGCCCACTAAGCCGCTCCATCTGCCGGTCGCAACGGAGGGTCTCATGGCATCGACACATCGACTGCCGGCTCATCGTCAGCGCGACGAAATCGAGTCGGCGACCATCAGGCGCGGCGATCTGCACGCCGATATTCGCGTGTGGACCGTCGATCAATATCGGGAAGCGATGAGCGAAGTCGAAGCCTTGGAGGAAGCGCCGGAGGGATCGCCTGGATTCCGCCGGCGCCAGCAGTTGATGACGGACATCTTCCACTACGAGCAGCACTTCGATAAGCCCAAATTCAACCGGGCCCTGCCCGACAAGGACGGTGGAAAATAAAATAAAGGGTGAGGCGCACGCTAAGCGTGCGCCGGCACCTTCGCCAGAAGGCTCGCCAGATCTTCGGCGTGCTCTTCTTCCTTTTCGAGGATCTGCTCGATCATCCGGCGCGTCGTGGGATCACGATCGCCCAGCCAGCGCGCGATCTCGGAATAGGTTTCAATGGCGATCCGCTCGGCGACCAGATCCTCCTTGATCATCGAGACAAGATCATCGCCCTCGACATATTCGGCATGGCTGCGGGTTGCCAAGCCGTCGGGATCGAAATTGGGTTCGCCATTAAGCTGGACGATGCGCTCGGCCACCTGATCGGCGTGCTGCTGCTCCTCGGTGGCGTGTTGCAGAAACTCGGCCTTGACCGAATCGGCATTGATGCCGCTGGCCGTGTAATAGTGGCGGCGATAGCGCAAGGTGCAGACGAGTTCTGTCGCCAGAACTTCGTTGAGAACCTTGATCACCTGGTCGCGATCGGCCGCATAGCTTTCGGTCACCGCCCCATTATCGATATGCTGACGGGCTCGGTTCCGGATCTTCTTGATGTCGTTCACAAATGCATCCATATCCGTTCTCCTTTTTTGGTGACGGTTTTGCTGACCCAAGGGTTAAACGGCTGGCACGTCGCATCGTTCCCGCATACGGAGCAAAAAGCTCGGGCAGGTGGGGATCGGCCGGATTGACCGGGCGCCGCTAGACGGCCAGTTGCAGAACCAGTTTTCCGAACGGATGCTCGTGAGCCAGAATCTCCTGGCCCACGCGGACTTCATCCAAGGGCAGCATGCCCGAGACGATAGGACGCACTTTCTTCTGATCGATCAGGCCGCCGATCTCCCGCAATTCGCCGGCATTCGGCGCCGTCATGTAATGAGCACCCTTGATCCCCAGTTTTTCGCAAAGCTGCATATCGGGCTGTTGCAAGGTAGACACGAGACGACCGCCATATTTGAGGACCGAGAACGAGCGCTTCTGGGTATCCCCGCCAACCAGATCGAGAACGACATCGATGTTCATGGCGCGGTCCTCGAAATGCTCGGACTGGTAGTCGATCACCTCGTCGGCGCCGATGCCGCGGACGAAGGCGATATCGCGGTTGGAGACGGTCGTGAAGACCTTGCAGTTCTTGGCCTTCGCGAGCTGCACCGCGAAATGACCGACACCGCCGGCGCCGCCGTGGATCAGGACGCGCTCGCCGGCGCGCAGCTTGCCGTGGTCGAACAGGCCCTGCCAGGCCGTCATCGCCGCCAACGGCACCGACGCCGCCATCGAGAAGTTGAGTGTCCTGGGCATCGGCGCCGCGTGGCTCGCTTTGAAAGCGACATATTCCGCGTAGCCGCCGCGATCGGCCGGGAGCAGCGCGAAAACGGCGTCGCCGTCATTGTATTCATCCACGTCGTCGCCCGCTGCCTCGACGATCCCGGCCAGGTCGCGGCCGAGCGTGATCGGCAGCTTATCTTGCGACACGACGGGGAAATGCCCTTCGCGCGTCTTATAGTCTACAGGGTTCATGCTGGCTGCATGGACACGGACGAGGATTTCGTCCGCTCGGGGACGCGGGGTCTCGAGATCGTCGAATTCCAGAACCTCCGGGCCGCCGAAATGATGAATACGTACGGCTTTCATGAGCAGCTCCTGCTGTCGGTCACGGCGTCACGGAAAAAAACGAGGCCTTTTAGGCTCGCGGCTTAAGCAGAGAACGTATCGTGCCCCCGGTGGTTCCCACCGGGATAATCCGGAACCCGTCTCCGGCGCAGCGCGTTATGCAGTTGTGCAATGCGTCCGGTCTGTACCGGCACAAGGAGGTTTCCATGCGCGCCACGTCCAAGTCTCTGATCGTTGCAGCCGTCCTTGCGGCTTCCGTTCTCGGCGCCCAGATGGCCTATGCCGAGAGTGCCGGCGCTTATGTCGACGATGCGACGATCACCGCCAAGCTGAAAGCCAAGCTTCTCGCCAACGAGAAATTGAAAGCGCTCGACATCCACGTCACGACCAATCAGGGCGTGGTGGATCTGACCGGTACGGTCGACTCTTCGGTACAGAAGGCCGATGCCGAGCGCCTCGCCAAGGACGTCGACGGCGTCAAGGACATCAAGAACGACATTGAAGTGCATTGAGATCGGTGCATCGGGGCTAGTCGCGCCCGAAGATGTGGCGTAGCTCGGCCTTGGCGCGTTCGAGAATGCGCTTCCGCGTGGCGGGAAGGTTCTTCCCGCCACGATTGATGTAGAAATTCAGCATCGACATCGCGGATTGATATGGGCCTGCTTTACGGCGGTGGCTGCGCTCGGCCGATCGCTTGAGCGACTGGGCGATCTTCTTGGGGTCATCATACGTGAAGGCCCGAGGCTGGATATCCAGCGCATCGCTCTTCCGCATCACCTGAGCCGACCAGCGTTTCCCCGTCTTCCCGATCTTCCTCTTAGTGCTCTTTGATCTCGAAAGGGTCCGCCGGCGGGCCGTGTGCCGGCCGGCGGACGACGCTTTGCGCGCGGCCATGATCAGGTCAGGACGATGAAGTAGACGATGATGAGGGCAATAATGGCCAAGCCTGTCGAAATACCGAGCACATACCGCATACGGCCCGGCGTCTCGCCCTGGCGCGCCTCCTGCGCGGATTTGTCGACGGCAGGCGCTGGCCGATCCGGGGCTGCGGCGTTATCTGAATACGGACTCATGCGGATTCTCCATGGCTTATGGCGAACGGCACCGGCTAAGCGAGTGTCGAACACGCGGTGTCCCTGGAGAAACAACGCGGGCGCTGAAGGCACGTTCCACAGCCGGCAGTTGCCGTGGGCCTGTGCTTGTCAGAGAACATCACCCCCGATATTATAAGCTTCAACTAATTCATGCCGACGCATATTCCGCTGTTTCCGCGCCGATAGGGACGCCATGCTCGATCCGAGCGTCTACGCCGATAGTTTCGCCCGCGACCATCTCCCGCCGGAAAATCTGTGGCCCGAGATGCCACTCGACCTGCCGGAATTCATTTATCCCAAGCACGTCAACGCGGGCGTCGAGCTGCTCGACGCGATGATCGACAAGGGCCATGGTGCGCGACCCTGTATCCGCAGTTCGACCGGTGTGATCTGGACCTATGACGATCTGCGCGACCGCGCCGACCGGATCGCGCGGGTGCTGGTAAATGAACACGGTCTGAAGCCGGGCAACCGCGTACTGCTGCGCACCGCCAACAACCCGATGCTCGCCGCCACCTGGTTCGCGGTGCTGAAAGCGGGCGGCATCGTGGTGACGACCATGCCGCTGCTGCGCTCGCGCGAACTTGCCTATGTGATCGAAAAGGCCAAGGTGACGCTGGCGATCTGCGATAAAGCGCTGAGCGAAGAGCTGGAAACCGCGCGCGGTCAGGCCTCGGACCTGCGTGCGATCCTCTATTTCAATACAGCCGAGGCCTCAGGCCTCGAGGCGCGCATGGCGGTGCAATCGGGCCGCTTCCCGAATGTCATCCCATCCCATGACGATGTGGCGCTGATCGCCTTCACTTCGGGCACCACCGGCAAGGCCAAGGCGACGGTGCATTTCCACCGCGACGTGCTGGCGATCTGCGACGGCTATGCGCGCTCGGTGGTGAAGCCCCAACCCGACGATGTCTTCACCGGCAGTCCGCCGCTGGCCTTCACTTTCGGCCTGGGCGGTCTGCTGCTGTTCCCGCTGCGCTTCGGCGCCTCGGCCCTGCTGCTGGAAAAGGTGAGCCCGCCGATCCTGCTCCAAGCGATCCAGGATCAGCGTGTCACCAGTCTGTTCACGGCACCGACGATGTACCGGACGATGACCGATCAGGCCAAGAACTACGACATCACGAGCCTGAAGCGCTGCGTCTCGGCCGGCGAGCATCTGCCCGCCGCCGTGCTGGAAGGCTGGCGCAAGGCGACCGGCATCACCATCCTCGACGGGATCGGCTCGACCGAGATGCTGCACATTTTCGTCACCACCCGCGACGGCGATACCCGGCCCGGATCGACCGGCCGGCCGGTCAGCGGCTATCAGGCGATGATCGTCGATGAAGACATGAAGCCTGTACCGCCCGGCACGATCGGCCGCCTTGCCGTGAAGGGCCCCACCGGGTGCCGCTATCTCGACGATGCGGAACGGCAGAAGACCTATGTACGCGGCGGCTGGAACCTGACCGGCGATGCCTATCGCATGGATGACGACGGCTATTTCTGGTACCAGGCGCGCACCGACGACATGATCGTCTCGGCCGGCTACAACATCAGCGGCGCCGAAGTCGAGTCGGTGATGCTGGAACATCCCGCGGTCAAGGAACTGGCGGTGGTCGGCGTGGCCGACGAGGCCCGCGGCATGATCGTGAAAGCCTTCATCGTGCTGAAGGACCCGAGCACCGGCACCGATGCGCTGGTGAAAGAGCTGCAGGATTTCGTGAAGGCGCAGATCGCGCCTTATAAATATCCGCGCGCTATCGAATTCATCGACACCCTGCCGCGCACCGAAACCGGCAAGGTCCAGCGGTTCCGGCTACGCGACCCGGCAAAGCCCGCGTCCTGACTATTCGAGGACCTGCCGCGGGAAGTAGCAGGTCACCACCCAGTTCGGCGCATCGACGATGGCGCTGATATGCAAGTCCGCGCAGACGCTGAGCAGCATATAGGCTTCGACCGGCTTCATCTTATGCTCGCGGCTGAGCAGATCGACCATGCCCGACACCGCATCGCGCGCGCCCTGCATCAGATCGGGGCCGATGCCGGTGGTGACGTCGTAGCCCTTGCTGTCGTGATGGCGCGTGACCGAACCGACGGTACGGTAGCGCGGGAACTTCAGATTGGCGCCCTTGACCAGATCGAATTTCAGCGAAACGCCGAGTGACGTTTCGAGCGCCGTGCCGCACACCTCGCCATCACCTTGCGCTGCATGGGTGTCGCCCACCGAAAACAGGGCACCCGCCACTTCGATCGGCAGCCACAGCTCGGTGCCTTCCGAAATGTCGCGCACATCCATGTTGCCGCCGACCCGGCGCGGCGGAATGATGCTGTGCAATCCCGGCGCAGCCGGCGCCACGCCGATCACGCCCGTGAAGGGCCGCACGGGAACCTTTCCGCCCGGACCATACATCGACGGTGTCTTGAGATCGGGCTCCAAGGTCCAGTGATGCAGGACCGGATCGGGGAACTGATCGGCCAGCAGGCCGAAGCCGGGAATGTTGGCAGTGAACCCCCAGCGCGCCGGCTGGAAACCGAGAATCGTCACCTTCAGCGCGTCGCCGGGTTCGGCGCCGTCGACATAGACGGGACCGGTCACCGGATTGACCTTGTTGATATCGACCTTCGGGACATCGGCGGCGGTGGACTTCGGGGTCAGTTGGCCGCCCGTGGCATCGAGCGTTTCGAAGGTCACCGAGTCGCCGGGCGCGACGGTCAAGACAGGCTTGAACGCATTGTTCCAGCCGCAATGGCCATGCTCTTTGTGAATCGTATGCTTCGTGCCAAGACCGGTCATGACCGCGTGCTCCCCAGGATTTGCTCTTGTCCCCTAGAATTGCACACGTTTGGTCAGCGCGCCATCGACCACCAGATTGGTGCCGGTGATGAAGCTGGCGGCGGGGCTGGCGAGGAACACGGCGGCATTGGCGATTTCTTCCGGCTTCGCCATGCGGCCCATCGGATTCATGCCCAGCGCCATCTTGAAGAAGTCGGGCATACCTTGCTCGATCTTGTTCCAGACGCCGTCCTTGAAATAGGTGTTGCCGGGCGAGACCGTGTTGGCGCGGATGCCCTTCGGCGCGAGCTGGGTTGAGAGGCCGGCGCAGTAGTGGATCAGCGCGGCCTTCATCGCACCATAGGGGCCGGCAGCGAAGTCGATTTCGAACCCCGAGACCGACGAGATCACCACGATCGAGCCGGCGGAAGATTTCTCCAAAAGGGGCATCGCCGCATCGACGGCGCGCACGGTGCCCATCATGTCGACGTTGAATTCAGCCTGCCAGGACTCGTCGTTCTTATCGATGGCGAGCGCGCTCACATTACACACCAGGATGTCGACCCCGCCCAGCGCCTTACCGGCATCGGCGATCCAGGATTTCAGCGCCGGCCCGTCGCCCACATCAACCTTGGCACCCGTCGCCTTCACGCCCTTGCCCTGGAGAGCCTTCACGGCGGCGGCGACCTCGTCGGCATTGCGCGAGCAGATCGCCACGTCGCACCCCTCGGCGGCCAGGCCTTCGGCGACGGCGCGGCCGATGCCTTTGGTGCCGCCGGTCACGATCGCCTTCTTGCCCTTGAGATGAAGATCCATCGTCCCCTCCCCTATTCGATCACGTCTTCTATTCGGTCACGCCGACGAATTCGCCGACCAGATCCGGATTGTTCAAATCGCCCGGTGCGACCTCGGAGGTGATCACGCCCTTCTGAATGAGCAGAATGCGTTCCGACAGCGCCGAGATGAATTCGAGATTCTGTTCGACCAGGATCACCGTCAGCTTGTGGGTTTGCTTGAGCCGGCCCAGCGTATCGATGATCTCATCGATGATCGAGGGCTGGATGCCCTCGGTGGGCTCGTCGAG
>CAZNZI010000361.1:0-4183 GCA_964577475.1 uncultured Rhodospirillaceae bacterium | reverse complement strand
GATGGTTCTGGCATACGAGCAGAGCCCCATTTTCATGGCGCCGGCTTTAGAGGTCGCGGCCTCGTTCTGGCTCGACGAAGACAAGATCGTCGAAGCCTTCCGTACGGGCGAGGGGTTGGGCTGGCATGCGCACAATCATCGCCTGTTCTGCGGCACCGAGAGCTTCTTCCGCACCGGCTATCGCGCGCATCTGGTGAGCGAATGGCTGCCCGCGCTCGATGGTGTCGTCGCGCAACTGAAGCGCGGCGCCAAGGTGGCGGATATCGGCTGCGGGCATGGGGCTTCCACTATCCTGATGGCCCAGGCGTTTCCCAACTCGCGGTTCATCGGGCTCGACTATCACGATGCGTCGATCAAGGTTGCGCGTGAGCGCGCTGCCGCGCAGGGCGTGGCCGGCAACATTTCGTTCGAGGTCAAGGCCGCGACCGAATTCGACGGCCGCGACTTCGACCTGATCTGCTTCATGGACTGCCTGCACGATCTCGGCGACCCGATCGGTGCGCTCACGCGCTGCCACACGGCGCTCAAGCATGACGGCAAGGTGTTGCTGGTCGAGCCCTATGCCGGCGACCGGCTGGAGGAGAATCTCAACCCGCTCGGTCGCATGTTCTATGCCGCGTCGGCCATGGCGTGCACGCCGCACTCGCTGTCGCAGGAGGTCGGGCTCGGCCTCGGTGCGCAGGCGGGTGAGGAGCGCTTGCGCGACGTGGCGTGGAAAGCCGGGTTTTCCAACCTGCGGCGCGCCGCCCAGACCCCGGTCAACCTGATCCTCGAGCTGACCCCCTGAGCGGCGAACGTCGACAACACATGTGAGCGCATCCCTCGGAGCCAGCGTGCGGCCGGCATCCGCCGCGCGCTGTGCCCCGGGGGATGCCGCTCGTCCTTTGGATGCGAAATCATCTGCCACCGTCTACGGGGCCTGATTGCCCGTCGTCCTGAAATGCGCGAAGGTGGGCCGCCGCCACCGCATCACCGGACAGGGAGCGCGTCCCATGACCACCCACACCATCCACGATATCGGCATCGCGCGGCAGATCGGCCGCTATAGCGATGCGATCGAGGTGAAGCCGAACCAGCGGTGGCTGATGACGGCGGGTACGCCGGGCTTCACCGATGCCGGCCAGATTCCAGCCGACATCGTGGGGCAGAGCGAGCTGGCCTGGGAGAACGTGCTGCGCGCCCTCGCGAAGGCCGATATGACAGTGCACGACCTCGTCAAGGTGACGCAGTACCTGACCCGCGCAGAGGACGTGAAGGCCTATGCCCAGGTGCGCAACCGCTTCCTTGGCGAGGCCCGGCCGGCCTCGATGCTGCTGATCACCCCGCAGCTCGTCTGGCCGAGCCTGCTGGTCGAGGTGGAGATCGTCGCGGCGAAGGCGGCTTAGGAAGAGGAGTGGAGGAAAGGTCATGTTCCGCAAAGCCACGCCAGAACGGTTCAGTGCCTTCTCCGATGGTGTGTTCGCGGTTCTGATCACCGTTCTGGTGCTGGAATTGCGGCCGCCGGAAATCCCGACCTTCGCCGCCTTGCTGGACCTCTGGCACACCTGGCTCAGCTACGCGGTGAGCTATCTGTTCATCGCCATCGTCTGGATCAATCACCACTATCTGATGCGTTATGCGACCGAGGCGACATCGCGCCTTCTCTGGTTCAACTTCGCGCATCTGTTCGCGATGTCGCTGTTGCCTCTCTCGACCGCCTGGATGGCGGTCAGCAAGCTGGGGCCGCAACCGGTCGCCTTCTACGCGGGGGTCTTCTTCCTGGTCAATGCGACCTATATTGCTCTGATCTGGGAATTGATCGAGCGCGCGCCCGCCGGCGAGGTGCCGGCGGCAGTGCGCCGGACCATGCGCATCCGTTCGATCGCAACCCTCTGCCTGTTCGGCATCGCCGCGATCGTCGCGCTGTTCCAGCCGCTGGTGGGCCTCGGCATCTGCGTGTGCTGCCTGATCGTCTATCTGAGACCGCATCCGCCGGGAGCAGGGACCTAGGGCGCCGCCTAGGGTCCAGCGGCCGGCCACCGTCGCGGGCCCGGTCCTACGCCCGCTTCGCGCCTTCCAGCGCCGCCGCCAGCGCCCGCGCCAGATCGCGCTCATTGAACGGCTTCTGCAACGCGGGCGCGGTTTTGGAAATGGATGCGGCGCGTTCCCTGGCGTATCCGCTGGCGAAGACGAAGGGCACACCGCGCGCGGCCAGCTTTGCGGCCACCGGACCGGACTCGACGCCGTCGAGATTGATATCGAGAAGCCCCACATCCATCGCCGCCTGATCGGCCAACGCAATGGCCGACTCCAAATCGCTCGCCGGTCCGACCACGACGCAGCCGAGATCGGTCAGCATGTCCTCGATCATGAGGCTGATTACCGCCTCATCTTCGACGACAAGAACCCTCAGTCCTTGCAGTGATTGATCGCGATCCATGTGATACCCGCGCGTTCCCGAGCTTGTCCTGTCCTAGTGTCCCTGCAGCTTCCGCAACGATGCGTCGATCGTCCAGACGACGCCGCTGGGGGCGTATTCGATCCGGGCGCCTGCGCCGAGATCGCCGGCTAGGCTGCGCTCGATCAGCCGCGAGCCGAAGCCCTTGCGCTGCGGCGGCACGACCGGGGGGCCGTCGGATTCGACCCAGCGGAAATGCAGACGGTCGGCGGGCTGATCGACGTCCCAGGCGATGTCGATGCGGCCGGTCTCTTTGGACAGGGCACCGTATTTTGTGGCGTTGGTCGCCAGTTCGTGGAGGGCAAGCGTCAGGGCAAGCGTCACCCTGGGGCTGACTTGCACAGGCGGGCCGTCGATGCGCACCCGGTCGCTGCCGGTGCGGAATGCCGTCAGCGCGGATTCGACGATCTGACGCAAATCGCCGCCGGTCCAGCTGCCTTGTGTGAGAATATCGTGGCCCATGGCTAGAGCGCTCAACCGTGCGTGCAGCGCGGTCGCGACATCGGGCTCCACGCGGCTGCCGCGCAGAGTCTGCATGGTGAGGGCTTGCACCGTCGCCAGCGTGTTCTTGACCCGGTGATCGAGTTCATCGATCAGCACCTTCTGGCGCTCTTCGGCGAGCCGCCGATCGGTGTGGTCGCGAAAAATCTTGAGAAAGCCTGCCCCGTTCTCCAGCGGCAGCATGGCGCCCGAACCCCAGAAGCGAGAGCCATCCTTGCGGACATGCCAGCGCTCATTGGCCGCGCGGCCCTTGGCGAGGGCGCGATTCATCTCGTATTGAGGCGCGCCGGCATCGCAATCCTCCTTGGTGAAGAAGATATCGGCGGAGCGGCCGACGGCCTCGGCCTCCGCATAGCCCATCAGCCGCTCGGCGCCGCTGTTCCAGCTTGCGATCTTGCGGTCGGGGCCCATCGAAATGATGGCATATTCCGTCGCGCTCTCGACGATATGGCGAAACCGCGCTTCGCTTGCGCGCAGCGCATGCTCGGCTTGCGTCGCGCGCACCATCGCTTCTCCTGGCGTGGCCGGCCCGGGGGCTTCGTCACCTGAAGTGGTTTTTCCGCTGCCAGACCCGGCGCTCACAATGCGTGACCCGACTTTCGTGAACCTGAACGACAGAAGGATCAATGAGCAGGGGCGTCACACGTTCCCGCGCCCTCTATTTTGTCGCGGCGGCCCATGCCAGGCCACCCGCGGTCATGCGGGCCGCAACCGCGGCGGTCGCATAGCGCAGCGGCCGAATTGTCGTCGTCTGATGCCGCGAGGGAGACGGTTTTGAACGCGAGCCGCTTCTGCCGGGTCCCTGCCCAATGCGCCGCAGTTCACCCGAAGTAATGCGCCTCCATATCGGCGAGCAGGCCCGGCTGGGCCGGGCTCCAACCCAGCGTCGCACGGGTCTTCTGGCTCGATGCCCGGTTGCCCATCTGGGCAAAATGCGCAAACCAGCCGAAATGCGCCGGGGCTTCATCCTTCGTCTTGCTGATCACCGGCAGGTTGAGACCCCGGCCGATCGCGGTGGCGATGTCCTTGAAGGCGATTCCGTCCTCGGCGCTGGCATGATAGGCGGCACCCGCCGTGCCTTTCTCGAGGGCGAGGCGGTAGAGCCGCGCGGCGTCGATGCGATGCCCCGCCGGCCAAAGGTTGAGTCCGTCGCCGACAAAGGCGGACACGCCTTTCTCGCGCGCCAGGTTGATCAGGATCGGCACGAACCCGTGATCGCCCGCGCCATGCGTGGTGAGCGGTAGG
>CAZNZI010000360.1:0-1605 GCA_964577475.1 uncultured Rhodospirillaceae bacterium | reverse complement strand
CACGACATGCGAATACAGCGTATGCCCCGACAAATTGCGGACGGCCAATCCGGGCGGCTGATATTTCTGGCGGTCGATCATCTGCTCCAATCCGTGATCTTTGAGGCGGTTTCCGATTTCGAATGAACAGCGGCTATTTCTTGAACAGGCCAGCCGTCGAGGACGCGAACAATTCCTCGGGTGTCACCAGACGAGGCGCCAGGCCGTCCTCGAAGGCGTAGCGCGCCATCGCCTCGAGCTCCCCTCGCGCTTCGTTGACGCCATAGGCCCAATAGTCGTCGCCCATCACGGCTTTGACGCGCGCGATATCGTCTGAGAGCCACGGCAGGCTGCTGCGCAGGAAATTCGTCTGCTGCATGTCGGAAAGACCGACAGCCTTCGATTCGATCAGCGCCTTGAAGACACTCACCGCCAACCAGGGATGGCGCTGGTAGAGGTCCTTGCGGATACCCACCGCATGCATCAACGGGAAAAGCCGGCGCTTCTTGTAATAGGCTTCCTCCGCCGCCCGATGATCCGGAAACAGCCGTCCGATCTTGTCTGGCAACTTGCCGAAGCAGGACGGAACGCGGGGCGAAACGATGGCGTCGATCTCGCCGGCGGCCAAAAGCCCCGACAGCGTCGCCTTCCCGTCGATCGGCGTGATCGAGATGCTTGCCGGCAGATCGATCTTGGTGCGCACCTGCCGCCCCGGCTCCTCGAGGCCGCCGATATGCCACCGCACATCGCGCGGATGGATGCCGTAGTCGTCCATCAGCAGGCCGCGCACCCACAGCGCCGCCGTCTGCTGATAGTCGGGCAGGCCGATCCGTTTGCCCTTGAGGTCTTCCGGCCGTGCGATGCCAGTATCGCGTCGCACATAGATGGCCGAATGCCGGAACGTCCGCGACAGGAACGCCGGAATACCGACGAACGGGCTGCCCTGCCGCGAGGTCAAGGTGAGATGCGTCCCAAGCGACATCTCGCAGACGTCGAATTCCTGGTCGCGGAACGCGCGGTGGAATATCTCCTCGGGATCGACGGGAACCCACCGCAGCTCGACTCCCTCGATCGCGACACGGCCATCGATCAGCGCGCGCGTGCGATCCGAGTTTTGGAATGCGAATGAAATCTCGAGACGGGTCGCGGTCACACCACGCTCCTTGCGAACTGCCAGAGCCTTTCAGTCAAGCTGCCTTCGGGTTGATAGAGCTCGTCGAGAGCGCTGTGATGGTGATGGCCCGGCATCGGGAACAGCTCGCCCTTGAGCCCGTGGCCGGTCCAGGCGTCGTAAAACTCGCGGGATTGCGTCTGAAAGGCCGGCAGTTCGCGCGCGCCATAGGCGACAACGAACGGGCCTGCCTTCGCCGGCAGATGCAAAGCCGGTGAATTGCGCCGGACCTCGTCATCGTCGAGATGAAGCGCGTCGTTCATGCTGCCCCAGCGCATCGGCGCCAGGTCGTAGACGCCGCTGACGCCGATTCCCGCGCCCACCTCGGGCTGGCTCATCGCCATCGCCGCCAACTGGGCGCCCGCCGACCATCCGACGACGATCAGCCGCCGCTGCGCCAAGCCAAGCTCGGGAAGACGATCGTGAACCCACGAAACGGCTTCACGCGCCTCGGC
>CAZNZI010000359.1:0-5044 GCA_964577475.1 uncultured Rhodospirillaceae bacterium | reverse complement strand
GGCCGGCATGCTGGCCAGGTCGCGTGGCAGAACGGCGGATGGAGCGAAATCTGCCGTCCCCGCCTTCCGCGTATCGGACTGCCAGCACACGCTCGCACCGATCGACCGGCAGCGCGATGCCGCCTGCGCAGCGGTGGCCTCGAACACGGCGTCATAGATGATCAGCAGCGGCTCCATCGCGCCGCAGACCTGGGCGATCGTCTCGGCTGACTCGCGCGTGTGAAGCACCATCGGCACGGCGCCGCAGCGGATCGCACCCAGCCAGGCCACCAGATAGGCTGCCGAGGGCTGCATCAGGATCGCGACGGGCTGGCCTGTCTTCGCGCCGAGGCGCTGGAATAGCGCGGCACAGCGGCGGGACCGTTCGTCGAGCGCCGCATAGGTCAGGCGCTCGGTCGAATCCACCACGGCTTCGTTATGCGCGAACCAGCGGGCCGCGCGTTCGAACGCAAAGGGGATGGTCAGCGGGTTGCCCATGGGGATCGCGCCGTCACTGGACCTTCAGCCCCATCAGCCCGGCGAGGATGTTGCGCTGGATCTGCGAACTGCCCGCGGCCACGGTCGCCGCCCGCGCATCGCGGAAATGGCGCTGCATGTCGAATTCCATGCTGTAGCCGAAGCCGCCCATGACCTGCATGCCGACATTGGCGGCTTTCACGTAAGCCTCGGAGGCCAGCAGTTTCGCCATCGTGATCTCGCGCAGCGCTTTCTCGCCCGTGCTGGTCAGCCAGGCGGCGCGCAGAGTCAGCGCCCAGGCCGCTTCGATCTCGGCCTGAAGATCGGCCAGCATATGGGCGATCGCCTGATTGGTGCCGATCGGCCGGCCGAACTGGTTGCGTTCCTTGGCGTAGGCGAGCGCCAGCTCGGCGACGCCGCGCGCCGTGCCGCAATCGCAGGCGGCGGCAACGACGCGCTCGGCTTCGAGCCCGGAGAGAATGCAGTCCCAGCCGTTGTTCTCGCCGCCGATCAGCCGGTCGGCCGGCACGCGCACATTGTCGAGCGTGATCTCATAGGTTCCCACCGAGCGGCGGCCCAGCATGTCGAGTTTGCGGATCTCGAGGCCGGGCGTGTCGTTGTCGATCAGGAAGAGCGACAGGCCCTTGCGGTAATGGGCGGCCGGGTCCGTCTTTACATACATGTTGATCACGTTCTGCCTGGCGCCCGCCGCGGTGGCCCAGATCTTCCGTCCGTTGATGACGTAGCTGTCGCCGTCGCGCTGGGCGCGCGTGCGCATCGCGCCGACATCGGAACCGGCATCGGGCTCGGACATCGAGATCGACATTCGCACCTCGCCCGCAATCAGCCGCGGCAGCCAATACCGCTTCTGCTCCTCCGATCCCTTGCGCGCGATGTTGAGGCCGCAGAAGGTGCTGCCGCCGAAGGCCATCGCGATGTCGCCGCTCGGACGCGAGAGCTCCTCCGCGACGATCGCAAGGTCGACGATGCTGCCGCCCAGCCCGCCGTAGTCCTTCGACACAGGAAGGGCGAAGACTCCCGCATCGACCCAGGCCGCGTAGATTTCGTAGGGATAGGTGCGGTCGCGATCGAGCGCGCGCAACCGGTCGGGCGAAGCCACGCGCGCCATCAGCGCGCGCACCGAGTCGCGCAACATCCGCTGCTCGTCCGAGTAGCCGAAGTCCACAACGCCTCCCTGATCCGATCTGCTGCCTTTGGGCGCGATCTTATTGTTAGTGTACCGTATAGCGGTGCATTTGACCTATAATACGGTCATCTCTCTTCGGAGTCAAAGCGAAGGCCGCCATGGCGGATGGGCGGCGAGGGCGCGAGCGGATTGGCCCGCGGCGCACACATATATAAAGAGTGAGAAAGGTGAGGGGCGCGCTCGGCGGCCTGGGGCGGCGATCCGGAAAAGTCTCAATCCTTCAATGGCTCACGGGATCGCGGGCTTCCGATCGGGGGCGCACAGGGCTGATTGAGGCTTGGGAACCGCTTCCCGCGCGAGTCGTTACTCTGCGGGGAGCCGCTTCACAAGGGATGCCTGTGGTCATTCATGTCGATCGGCCGGCCCATGCGGTGACGCCGCGCCGGTCCAGCAAACCCTGGGAACAACTTCACCAGGGTCGGGCCGTATTGCACGAGGCGTGGCAACGTGTCGCTTTCGTCGTCGGCCTGGTGGCGAGTGTGATGCTTCTGCTCGCCATCTATCTGTTCACGGGCGACGGCTGAGTCTCGGTGTTAAGGGTCACGGACCGGCAAGGCCGGCGCTTTGCAAGATAAGCACGGCATTGAGGCCGAGAATCGCGAGCGCGGCCACGCCCGACAGGCCTTGCCACCCGCGGCTGATCGCATGCGCTCCCATGACCGCTTTGCGTCTGGAGAGCCAGAGAAGCGCCAGGATCGGAACCGGCAAGGCGATGCTGAGAACAATCTGACTCAGGACCAGAACCGCCGTGAGATCGCCATGCACCAGAAGAGCGACGGCGAAGGCCGGCGCCATCGTCACCAGCCGGCGCAGCCAGAGGGGGATTCGGAAACCGACGAAACCCTGCATGATGACTTGACCGGCCATGGTGCCGACGATCGAACTTGCAACGCCCGAGCCGATCAACGCCGCCAGGAAGAAGGCGGCGACCGCGTTTCCGGCGGCTGATTTGAGCGTATGGTAGGCCGTGTCGATGGTGGCGACGTCCTCATGGCGTCCGTCATGAAAAGCGGTGGCGGCCAGCATCACCATGGCCATGTTGACGGCGCCGGCAAAGCCCAGCGCGACGATCGACTCGGCATTGGAAATCCTCACCAACCGTGGCCGCTCGCGCACCGGCCATGCCGCGGCACTGGCCTGCGCAAGGGCAGAGTGAAGATAGATCGCGTGCGGCATCACGGTCGCCCCGATGATGGCGACCGTCAGCATGATCTCGTCCCGGTTCCCAAGGTCGGGAACCAGCGCGCTGATCCCGCGGATGTGCCAGGCCTCATTGGCCAGCCCGATCTGTGCCGCATAGCACAGGCCCACAAAAAGGATCGTCCCACCGACCGCCCATGCGATCGGCTGCGGATTGCGGTGTTGCAGAAGGAGAACGCCATAAGCGAGAGCGGCACAAATGCCCATACCGGCCACGAGCGGGATATCGAAGAGGAGCGCGAAGCCGATGGCGCCGCCGGTCAGCTCGGCCACATCGGTAGCCATCGCCGCCAGTTCGCTGGCGATCCACATCAGATAAACCAGGCCGCGCGGGAAATGCTCTCTGCTCAACTCGGCCAGGTTGCGCCCCGTCACGATTCCCAGCCGGGCCGACAACGCCTGGAACAACATGCCGAGAAGATTGGCGGCCAGGACGACGACGAGAAGCGCCCCGCCATGCCGCGCCCCGGCTTGCAAATTGGCTGCGATGTTGCCGGGATCGATATAGGCGATGGAGGCGACGACGGCGGGCCCCGCAGCCGTGACGAGCGAAAATCGACGGCGGCCGGGGTGGTGTCCGGCCGCCGCTGCGTCCAACGCGGGACTCGGCTTCACGGCTGTCAGCGTGGGGCCATTATCCGCCGTCGTCAGTGTTTCCGCTTGTGGCTTTTCCCGCCTCCATTCGACGTGCCGGCGCCCAATTCGGCGCCGGTGGTCGGGTTGATATCCGTATGGGACGCCGTGCGCATCGCCGCCGCCTCGACAAGTTCCTGATCCCTGCCGTCCAGATTGACGGATGCGCTGCCGTCCCCGCCGTCCACGGCCGTCTGATCGTCGAGGTCATTGACGACTTCCCACTCTTCGCCCGAGTTCCACGAACCGGATACGTCGCCGCCGTCGCCTTGGGAGAGGTTGAAGTATTTGTTGGTGAATTCCGACATGCCGGGCAGCTTGCCGGGTGGGAAATTCGGCGTGATCGAATAGAGCGCCTTTTCGAAGGACTTCTGATGGGCGATCTCGCGAGTCATCAGGAACCCGAGCGATTCCTTCACGTCGGGATCATCGGTGACGTTGATCAGGCGCTCATAGACGATCTTGGCGCGCGCCTCGGCGGCGATATTGGAGCGCAGGTCGCAGGTGGGATCGCCGATCGTGTCGATATACGCGGCCGTCCACGGGACGCCGGCCGAGTTGATCAGGGCCGCGCCGCCGCCATAGAGCACCGATGTCGTGTGGCTTTCGCTGCCCTGGGTGATGTCGGCAAAAAAGTCGCCGACCTCTTCGACGCCTTCCGCGATCTTGCCTTTGACACCTTTGTTCAGCATGCACACGATGCTGCCGATGATCTCGAGATGGCTCATCTCTTCGGTCGCGATGTCATAGAGCATATCCTTGCGGCCGGGATCGGTCTCCGCCAGGGCCTGGGTGAAGTAGCGCATCGCTGCGGCCAATTCCCCCTGCGGGCCGCCGAATTGTTCCAGCATCAGGCAGGCCAGCTTCGGATTCGGCTCAGACACTTTGACGGTGTACATCAGGCGCTTGTTGTGCATGAACATGCGGGCGGTCTCCCGGGCTGAGTCGTTGGAACACTTCTAAGGAAGCGATGCTCAGAAAACGCCGGCCGTCGGCGCCCGTTCCTCGCGGGGAAAAAATATCTCTCGCCGCCGCGTGCGCGTTTTTGTGGGATATCCAACGTCGCGCGAAACCGCGCGGGAAAGGCGGCTGTGCCATCGCTACCAGCCGTGTCTTGATCGCAGATTGCTCGGACCCGATGGCGGGATACCGGTCGTCACCAAGCGCAAAAAAGTACGCGCCGCCGCTGATCTGGAATCGGTCTGGTCTCACGCTCAGCGCGCGGATCCTGCGTCGCCCTATCAACGATGCACTGCAGTGTGCTTCGCAAGCGGCAGAATATGCAAAAAAAATGCACGGACGGCCGCATGCGGATAAATGCGGCATCGCTGGATGAACGATGTCTGGCCGGCGCGGAAGGCAGAGGCCAGTTGCCGTCCAAAGCGATGATGTGACACCATCTTCTCGGTACATGGGGAGGGGAGGACTATGCCGCGCGCATTGTCCGGAAAGGCTGTCGAGTCGTGGCGGACACGCTGATCTTTCATCTCGACACTCATCGCTTCGGCATCGTCGCGGAAAACGTCGATGAGGCCTTTCGCGCCGTCA